>CAYVDX010000520.1:0-3722 GCA_964450485.1 uncultured Calditrichaceae bacterium | reverse complement strand
CGGATTGTCGGTGCTGTTTGGCAATCTCGCCCCGGATGGCGCCGTGGTCAAAACCGGCGCAGTGGAAGCAAATATGCGACAATTTCGCGGCCCGGCGGTGGTGTTTGAATCACAGGATGCAGCTTGCGAGGGCATTTTAGGCGGAAAAGTAAAGCCGGGAAACGTGGTGGTGATCCGCTACGAAGGACCGCGCGGCGGGCCGGGCATGCAGGAAATGCTGGCGCCCACAGCAAATATCATGGGGATGGGATTGGGCTACCAGGTGGCGTTGATTACGGACGGCAGGTTCTCCGGCGGTACCCGCGGGGCCTGCATCGGGCATGTTTCCCCGGAAGCGGCCGTGGGCGGGCCGATTGCGCTCATCCGGGACGGCGATTTGATTGACATTGATATTCCCAATAATCGCCTGGCATTGTTGGTGGATGAACCGGAATTGGCAAAACGCCGCGCCGAATGGCAGCCGCCGAAACCGCAAGTCACCACCGGTTGGCTGGCGCGTTATGCCGCGATGGTCACATCCGCAAATACCGGGGCGATTTTGGATGTCAATCAATTTTTGCAGCGGGTGAAACCCGGAAAAAATGGGGTCAAAAAAGGATAAGGTGTTGAGGTGTTGTGGTGTTGAAATGCTGAAATTCTGAAATTCTGAAGTGCTCAGGTGATGAAGTGTTGTGGTGTTGCAGTGTTAAGGTTTCGACTAATCACAAAATCACAAAATCACAAAATCACAAAATCACAAAATCACAAAATCACATTATCTTGAAAATACAAGTTTATGATTTTGTAAATGATAAAACGTTAAAAATAACATACCATACGGAGGGTCTGTATTATGGTTGTTGTCACAGCCCGGGAAAAAACAAAGCAGGAAGCAATTTCTAAGAATGGCGCGTCATTTCATGGCAAAACACTGACCGGGGCGCAAATTTTTGTTCGCAGCCTGATTGATGAAGGCGTGGACACGATTTTCGGGTATCCCGGCGGCGTGGTGCTCAGCATTTATGATGAACTTTACAAAACGCCGGCGTTGAAACACATTCTGGTGCGGCATGAGCAGGGCGGCACTCACGCAGCAGATGGCTATGCGCGGGCGACCGGAAAGCCCGGGGTTGCGCTGGTTACATCCGGTCCCGGGGCAACCAACGCGGTCACCGGGATTGCAACGGCGTACATGGATAGCGTCCCGTTAGTCGTGTTTACCGGTCAGGTGCCGACCTTTCTGATGGGCAACGATGCTTTTCAGGAAGCCGACACCATGGGGATTACCCAGCCGATCACCAAGCATAGTTTCCTGGTAAAAAATGTCGAAGAATTGCCGGAGATTGTTCATAAAGCTTTTCACATTGCGGCAACCGGGCGACCCGGCCCGGTGGTTGTCGATTTACCAAAGGACATGCTGATCAGTAATGCGCCGTATTATCCGGCCAAAAATCGCGATGTGGAAATTCGCGGATACAAGCCCATCGTCAAGGGCAATCCGCGGCAAATTAAAAAGGCCGCGGAGATGATTCAGGCGGCAAAGCGCCCGGTGATTTATTCCGGCGGCGGCGCGGTGATTGCGGATGCACAGGCGGAATTGACCGCTTTTGCGCATCGCGCGAATATTCCCGTCACCACAACCTTGCAAGGCTTGGGCGCATTTCCTGAAACGGATTCGCTTTCATTGGGAATGCTGGGCATGCACGGCACCTGGTATGCAAATATGTCGATTCAGGAAGCGGATTTGATTATTGCCATTGGCGCGCGGTTTGATGACCGCGTCACCGGACGAATGGCTGATTTTGCGCCAAAGGCGACGATCATTCACATTGATATCGACCCAACCTGCATCGGAAAAAACGTCGCGGCAGACCTTCCCATAGTCGGCGATGTGAAAGAGGTGCTCAACGATTTGTTGCCGCATGTGACGCCCTGTGATTCCAGTGCCTGGCTGAAAACGATTGATAAATGGAAAAAAGAACATCCGCTGCGGTTCAAAAAATCGCCGGACGTTATCAAGCCGCAGGAAGTTGTGTTGGCGTTGTCGGAACTGACCAAGGGCGAAGCGCTTATCGCCGTGGATGTGGGGCAGCACCAGATGTGGGCAGCGCAATATTACAAATTTACCCAGCCGCGCAGTTGGCTTTCCTCAGGCGGATTGGGCACCATGGGCTACGGATTCCCGGCGGCAATGGGCGCAAAATTAGCCTGCCCGGATCGCACTGTGATCGCCATTGTCGGTGACGGCGGTTTTCAGATGACTGCGATGGAGCTGGCGACGGCGGTGCATTATAAAATTCCCGTGAAAATTGTCATCGTCAACAACGGCTATTTGGGAATGGTTCGCCAATGGCAGCAACTGTTTTTTGGTCATCGCTATTCACACGTGGAAATGGCCAGCAGCAGCCCGGATTTTGTTAAATTCGCCGAGAGTTTCGGCGCGGTTGCCTATCGCGCGACCACGCACCGGGAAATGCAGTCGGCATTTGAAAAAATGATGACGGAGAATGAATTGCCCGTGGTTGTCGATGTGCGGGTAAATAAGGAAGAAAATTGCTATCCGATGGTGCCGGCCGGCGCGGCATTGCATGAAATGGTTGAGGAGGATCAGTAATGCGCCATACCATCAACTTATTATTGGAAAACAAAATGGGATCGCTGTCGCGAATTGCCGGGCTTTTTTTAGCGCGCGGATACAACATCGACAGCATTTCCGTCGGCGACGCCGAGGAAGCAGGTCTTTCCCGAATGACGATCGTGACCCACGGCGAGGATCGCATCATCGAACAAATTACCAAGCAACTCAATAAAGTCGTCGATGTGCTGAAAGTTTTCGATTTGACGATGGAGCCGTTTGTTCACCGCGAATTGGTGTTGATCAAAGTGCAGGCGACTGCCAGCAAACGCTCGGAAATTATGCAGATTGTGGATGTTTTTCGCGCAAAAATCATCGACATCAGCCCGCAAACCGTGACGATCGAAGCAACCGGCACCGAGGATAAAGTGAACGCGATCATCAATATGTTGCGACCCTTTGGCTTAAAGGCTGTTTCACGCACCGGACGAGTGGCGTTGAAGCGTGAATTTCAGGGTGAAACGTGATCCGTAGGACGTGATACGTGATACGTAATTCGTGAAAAAACTGTATCTTACGCATCACGCATCACAGATCGAAAAACTAATATTATCGGAGGACGCATGAAAATCTATTATCGGAAAGACGTCAATAAAGAGGCGCTGCGCGGGAGAACCGTGGCCGTGCTTGGCTATGGCAGCCAGGGACATGCCCATGCGCTTAATTTGAAGGACAGCGGCTACAACGTGGTCGTGGGGCTTTACCAGGGCAGCAAATCATGGGAAAAGGCGCAAACCGACGGTCTGCGGGTAGCAACCGTTGCCGACGCGGTGAAGGAAGCCGACATTATTGTGTTTTTAACGCCCGACCAGGTACAGAAAAGATTGTTCGACGCGGAGGTTTCCCCGCAATTGTCGCGCGGAAAAACGCTGGTGTTCGCCCACGGGTTTAATGTGCATTTCGGGCAAATCAAGCCGCCGGAAAATGTGGACGTGTGGATGGTTGCGCCAAAGGGACCGGGACATCTGGTGCGCCGGGTGTACGAAGGCGGCGGGGGCGTGCCATGTCTGCTGGCGATTTACCAGGACGCCAGCGGCAAGGCCCACGAAACCGCGCTGGCGTATGCCGACGGCATTGGCGGCACGCGCGCCGGCGTGATCGAAACGAC
>CAYVDX010000519.1:0-3730 GCA_964450485.1 uncultured Calditrichaceae bacterium | reverse complement strand
GCACCTCGTCCTCGCCACCCTGCACACCAACGACGCCCCCGGGGCCGCCACCCGACTCATCCAGATGGGAGTGGAGCCGTTCCTGGTGGCGGCCACCTTGCGGACGGTAATGGCACAGCGCTTGGTACGCAAGTTGTGCGACGCGTGCAAACAGCCGATCACCTTGCCGCCCGACCGACTGATCCGCGACGCCCTGGATTTGATGCGCCGCTATCACATCTCCGGCATTCCGATTGTCGATGGAAAAAAACTGGCCGGGATCATTACCAACCGAGATTTGCGGTTTGAAGAGAATCTCGATCAACCCATCCGAAATTTGATGACCAGCGAGAATTTGATCACCGCGCCAATTGGAACAACCCTGGAAAGCGCCCGAACGATTTTACAAAAACATCGCATTGAAAAACTGTTGGTCGTGGATGAAAACGGCGAGCTTAAAGGTTTGCTCACGGTCAAGGATATCCAAAAAAAGCTGGATTATCCGCTGGCCTGCAAAGATGAATTTGGACGACTGCGGGTAGGCGCAGCCATCGGGGTAGGGGAGGACGGTATTTCGCGAGCCGCGGCATTGGTCAAAAACGGCGTGGATGTCGTGGTGATCGATACCGCACACGGTCATTCTCAAAAAGTGTTGGAAACCATCTCCGCGGTGCGGAAAAAGTTTTCTGAAATAAATATCATCGCCGGCAATATTGCCACGTTTGAAGCCGCGCGGGACATTATTTCCGTCGGCGTCGATGCCGTAAAAGTCGGTATCGGACCCGGCTCCATCTGCACGACGCGGATCGTCACCGGCGTTGGCGTGCCGCAAATATCGGCAATTATGGAAGTGAGCAGAGCGTGCAAAGACGCCGGCATTCCGGTCATCGCTGACGGAGGAATCAAGCACACCGGCGATATTGCAAAAGCAATCGCTGCCGGGGCGGATTCTGTAATGATGGGAAGCCTTTTTGCCGGCGCCGAGGAAAGTCCCGGTGAAACGATATTATTGGATGGCCGTCGTTATAAGCAGGTGCGCGGCATGGGGTCGCTGGACGCGATGAAAAAGGGCAGCCGAGACCGCTATTTTCAATCGGAGACGACCGAATCGAAGAAATTGGTTCCCGAGGGCGTCGAAGGCCGGGTTCCGTATAGCGGTCCGGTAAAAGATACCATATTTCAAATGCTGGGCGGATTGCGGTCTGCGATGGGTTACACCGGCTGCCGCACGATTGCGGAATTAAAGGCAAATGCAAAATTTATCAAAATTACCGGCGCGGGCATGAGGGAAAGCCATCCCCACGATGTGGAGATCACCAAAGAATCACCCAATTACCGGATTTGACAACCGGAGGATAAAATGTTAGAGAAAATCGATCACGTGGGCGTTGCGGTACACTCCGTTGAAGCTGTAAAAAAAATATATAAAGATGTATTTAATCTCGACCCCGCGTTTGAAGAAACCGTCGAAGCACAAAAGGTCCGGGTTGTCGGGTTTAAAATTGGCGGGTCCAACATCGAATACCTGGAGCCGATTTCCGCGGATTCGCCGATTGCCAGGTATCTTGAAAAACGGGGGGAAGGGCTTCATCACATCGCCTTGGGCGTTGCAAATATCGAAACTGTGCTAAAAAAAATGAAGCATACTGGATTGCAACTGATCGATGAAACGCCGCAAATCGGCGCGGAAGGTAAGAAAATTGCGTTTGTGCATCCCAAAAGCATCAACGGCGTACTTTTGGAACTCTCGCAAGAAACGTAAATGCTAAAACCCTGGAGATTTTAAAAACCTCCAGGGATCATAACTTTATTTCCCGCTATCCAGCCAATGAATCAATCCCAATTCAACCAGGTTTGACATCCGTTTGTGAAATGGTAAAACCCGGATTGTATAACGGTAATTGCCGCTGTTCGACGGCGAAATAATGCTTTCATACAAATAAGCGCCATCTTCCAGGCGGCGTTTTCGATGCATATCAATCAACTCGTGATCATAATTTTCGACAAAATCCGTCTGCTCCTGGAACATATAAACCTGGACTTTTACTTCACTCGGCTCGATTTCACCTAAATAAACTTTTGTGCGTAACCTGATGGAACTGTTATATTTAAGCACAATTTCCTTATCGAGACTCAGGTCGTCCATTTCAATACGAACCGTGGACCACAGGTTGCTGATTCTTTCTGTCCACTTGGAATACTCTCTGGCAAATTCATGATTTTCCTGGGCAAATCTTTCACCTAATTTTAGGGCGGGTTGATACAACTTTTGCACATAGTCTTTTACCATTCGCGTGGTATTAAATTCCGGCATTACCGTCGAAATCGAATTTTTCATCACTTTAATCCACTCGTGCGGTAAACCATCCTCGCCGTGAGCATAATAAAGCGGCGCGATATCGTTTTCCAAAATGTCGTAAATCGCTTCACTGTCCCAGTCATCCAGCTCATCCAGGTCACGATAATCTTCACGATCGCCAAATGCAAAACCGTTTTGACCGTCGTACCCCTCTTCCCACCAGCCGTCAAGCACAGAGAAATTGATGCCGCCGTTAAGCCCGACTTTTTGTCCGCTGGTGCCGGACGCCTCTTGTGGACGACGCGGATTATTTAGCCAAACATCAACACCGGACACCAGGTCTCTTGCCAAACTCATATCGTAATTTTCAATAAAGAAAACTTTGCCGCGAAACCCGTCTTCCATGGAAATCCGGTTGATGGTGCGGATGAGTTCTTGCCCGGGAACATCCTTGGGATGCGCCTTGCCGGCAAAAACAAGTTGTATTGGGCGTTCCGGATTGTTCAAGATGCGTTTTAATCGCTCTTTATTGCGGAAAATCAGTGTTGCGCGTTTGTAGGTGGCAAAACGCCTGGCAAATCCGATCGTTAATACCTCCGGTTTCATCATATCTTTTAAACGGCTCAAATGGAGCGTTCCGATTTTATTCCGGGCTTGCTGATTTTGGATGCGTTCACGCAAATGGGTAAACATTTTTTGCTTTATTGATAATTTTGCGTCCCATAATGCTTTGTCCGGAATGCTAAAAACGCCTTTCCAGTAGAACGGTTCGTCAACATGTTCGCTCCAATCTTTGCCCAAATATTCTTCGTAAAGTTTGCGCATTGTGTAAAATGTCCAGGTGTTGGTATGCACCCCGTTGGTAATGTGAGTGATGGGAATTTCATCGACCGGAATCCCTGCCCATACATCTTTCCATAATTGTCGGGAGACTTGTCCGTGCAGCTTACTAACGCCATTACGGAACTTGGAAAGTTTTAAAGCGAGTATCGTCAGGTTGAATATTTCATATCCTTCCGGCTGAACTTGTGAGCCAAGCTCCATAAATTGGTAGCGGCGAATGCCCACCGATTCCCAATAGCGCTGAAAAAATTTATCCACGAAATGAAGCGGAAAGGCGTCGTTTCCGGCAGGCACCGGCGTATGGGTTGTAAAAATCGTGTTCGCGGAAACGGCTTCCATGGCTTCATAAAAATCCAAGCCGTGATTTTTAACCAGGTTGCGAATTCGCTCCAATGCCAGGAATACCGAATGTCCTTCATTCATGTGCCAGACACACGGTTCAATACCCAGTGCCTTCAAGGCAATTACACCGCCCATTCCCAGCACAATCTCCTGGGAAATCCGCATCTCATCATCGCCGCCATATAGCCGGGAGGTGATCATCCGATCCTCCGGCGGGTTTTCCGGCAAGTTGGCGTCTAACAAATATGCCTGGATTCGTCCGAGGTT
>CAYVDX010000518.1:0-3742 GCA_964450485.1 uncultured Calditrichaceae bacterium | reverse complement strand
CGGACAAATCACCCAAACCTTTGGAATTTCAATTTGAAACCGCCGGCCGGGAAGTTGCCAATGTCAGCACGGATTACCGCTTGCAAAATGAAAATGATCCGCTGAAACTCATGGTGACGGGCGTGGTGCAATTCAGCGAAAAAACCGACCGGAAATCGCTCGAAAAAGCGGCAACACTTCGCAAGGACGGGCGACCGCTGCGCATGGATTGGAGCGGAGACGCCTCCGATAAAATCTTTACTTTTACCAGCGAAGTAATCGAGCGCGGGAAAAAAACCGTCCATTTTACGCTCGAATTTGACAAAGATTTGCTGGAAATTTCCAGCGTTTTTCACAAGGAATTTGCCCTTTCGCCGTTGTCGGATCTCAATTTCGTCAAGCTGACGACACAGGATGATGACGGAAGCCCGGCGCTGGTCGTCACGTTTTCGGATCCGCTTAGCGATCGCAGCGATCTGAGCGGGTTGATCAGCGTTTCCCCGGCGGTTGATTTCAAAACGAAGGTCATCGGACGCCGGGTATATTTAAGCGGCAAGTTTAAAAATGGCGAGACTTACAGCATCACCGTCCATCCCGGCATTCGCAGCAAATTTGGCACGACCCTAACAAAACAGATCGTCAAAAAAATAAAATTAGCGGAGCTGAAGCCCCAGCTAAAATTCGCCGGCGACGGCGTGTTTTTGCCATCGGCGAATCAGCGCAAAGTGAGATTTATGACCCTGAACCTGCGCCAGGTGCGCATCGAAATCAAAAAAGTGTTTGAAAATAATTTGGGGCAATTTCTGCAAACCGAACAACTGAACAGCAGCCAGACCCGCAACGAAAATTTTAACAGCAGCTATGTCAATCGCGTGGGCGTCAAGGTTTACACGGATTCCCTTTTTATCGGCGATACGCGCAACGAATGGCTGCAAAATGAACTGGATTTATCGCAGTTGATCGACGCTAACGATCGCGGGTTGTATATCGTTCACCTGAATTTTCTGCACCGCGATATGCTTTACGGCAACCCCGATTCCTTAAAAGCGCGGACGCGGCGATATTATTACGGAAGGGATTATAACAGCAATCCCTATTCCCATGGCTACATATATAATCACGGCAATATTTACAAGCCGGTCATCATCAGCGATATTGGGATGACCTACAAAAAAACGCACGACCGGCACATCGTTTTTGCCACGAATATTATCGACGCCAAACCGTTGGGCGGCGTGCGGATTACCTGGAAAACCTACCAAAACCAGGATATTGGCAGCGCGACGACAGACGGCGAAGGCAAGGCGGAAATCTCCACGAACGATCAAAAGGCGTTTTATGTGGAAGCGGAAAAAGACGGGCAGCGAAGCGTCATCAAAGTGAATGAAATGGCCTGGAATCTTTCCACGTTTGATACGGATGGCGCAGATGCCGCGCCGGAGGGCACGCACGCGTATATTTACACCGAACGCGGCGTTTATCGCCCCGGGGACGCGGCCAATCTCTCCGTGATTGTGCGCAACGAGGACGGCACGTTTCCGGACAATCATCCCGTCACCATGAAAATCTACAACCCACGCAATCAAAAGGTTTACGACCAGACTCAACGCACCGCGCGGGACGGATTTTACCGCTTTACCTATCGGGGCGCGATGGAAGATCCCACCGGAAATTATCGCGTGGAAGCGATCGCCGGGAGCCGCTCGTTTTTTCACACCCTTAAGATCGAAACCGTGGTGCCGTTTCGCCTGAAAGTGAAATTGGAAACGCGGCAAAATCACCTTTCGCGCACGGATAAGACACTGCACGCGACGTTGAAAAGCAGCTATCTTTTTGGCAATCCCGCCGCCGGATTGCAGGCGGAAGTGACCGCGATTCTCCGTACGCGACAGTTAAATTTTCCAAAATATAAACAATTCACTTTTTCCCAGCGAAATGTCCGGTTTCGTCCGGCGGAGTCCATGATTTTCAGCAACAAACTCAACAGCGCGGGCGAAGCGTCAATTGACTGGAAATTGCCCTCCACCCAAAATGCGCCGTCAGCGTTGCGCCTGCAATTGAATGCCCGGGTGTACGAAAAAGGCGGCCGTCCCAATCTTTCCTCGCTGACCATTCCGGTGGATCCTTACGACCGCTACGTGGGTTTACAGCCGCCGGTCTTTGATTACGGGTACGCCCGGGTGGGCAACCGGGTAACGATTCCGGTCATTTTGATCGATCCGAAAGGCACGAGCGTGCCGGGGCAAACCCTGATTTATCGCATTTACAAAAATCGCCATCATTGGTGGTGGGAATTTGACAGCCAGGATGAATTCCGGTTGCGCTACAAGAGCCATCCGAACACTGTAATGGTGAAAGAAGGCACACTAATTTCCCAGGCTGTTCCCGCAAACCTGCAATTTATCCCGGAGGCGTCGGGCAGTTATTTTGTCGAGGTGCAGGACAAAAAAGGCGGGCATACGGCCAGCTTTTTTATGACGGCGTCTGCCTGGGGCAGCGGCGGCTCCGGCGGCGCGGACGCCCGGGTGCTGGCAATGAAAACCGATAAAAATCGCTATTTCATCGGTGAAACCGCCACAATCAGCTTTCCGGTTCCGCGGCAGGGAACGATTCTTTTTACGATTGAAAAAGGGCAGAAAATGATGCAATCGCGTTGGATAGACCCTTCGCAAACGGACGGCCCGGAGATGAAAATCCCGCTTGAGATCACCCCGGAGATGACTCCGACCGCTTATGTCTCGGTGTCGATTATCCAGCCGCACAGCCAAACGGCTAACGACCGGCCGATTCGCATGTACGGCGTGGTCCCGCTGAATGTGGAAGACCCCTCCACCCGGCAGGAAATTGCCATCAAAATGCCGGACGAGCTGCGCTCCAAAGAAAAATTTACCGTGGAAGTGCAAACCGCTGATCGCCGGCAAACCCAATTCACCATCGCGGTGGTGGACGAGGGGCTGTTGGCGCTGACCGACTTTTCCACGCCGGACGCCTGGCAGCATTTTTTTCAAAAACAGCGCCTCGGCGTGCAAACATTTGACCTTTTTTCACAGGTGATCGGCGCGCACAAAGGCGATGTGTTCCGAACATTTTCCATCGGCGGGGGCATTTCGGAAGCGTATCGAAAATCCCAATTAGACCAGGGCAAAAAGAAACGATTCAAGCCGGTTTCGATATTCAAGGGGCCGCTGATGACCGATGAAAACGGCAACGCCCGCGTCGAGTTTGACATGCCGAATTACGTTGGGGCCGTGCGGGTGATGGTTATCGCCGCAAACGGGAATCGCTACGGAAACGCGGAAAAAACCGTGCCGGTGAAAACCGAATTGATGGTGCTGGCCGCCCTGCCGCGGGTGATCGGCCCGGATGATGTTTTCGTCATTCCCGCCACCATTTTTGCGATGAAAAAGAACATTGGCGAGGTCACGGTTTCCGTGGATTTGCAGGGGCCGCTCAAGCTGCTCAACGCTCCCTCGCAAACGCTTTCCTTTTCCGAAACCGGGGACAAAGACGTGTTTTTCCAGGTGAAGGCTGACGCGGCGGTGGGTCCGGCAAAAATTGTGGTTGCCGCGAAATCCGCCAAATATGCCAGCCGTTCGGAAACAGATATCGACGTGCGCGCTTCTTCACCGCGAATTTACGATTCGGAAACCACGGTGATCGAGCCGGGACAACGGGTCAGCATGAGCGCGGCCGGGCTGGGCATTCCCGGGTCAAATCACGCCTCAATCAGCATTTCCCGACGACCCAATTTAAACATCGCGCA
>CAYVDX010000517.1:2329-3745 GCA_964450485.1 uncultured Calditrichaceae bacterium | reverse complement strand
CCGCGGGCTTTCCAAACACCGAGCGCTTCCGGGTTCCCATGATGCCCTACATTCTACTGTTCGCCGGTTACGGGATCGTTACGCTTTATGAAAAATATCATGAGAAAAGAAAGCCGGTGATTGTGGTGAATGGCAAGCTCTCCCGGCGTTTGTCCATCACGGCAAAATCAGAACTTCCGTAATTTTTTTGATCCCTGTTAAAGCATGGCTCGCCTCGCATAAACCCTGAAGGCTTTATTGCCGGATGATGAAATTTTTCTAAACTCGTGACACACTGATTCCCGTTAAAAATAGTGAAGAGAAACCTTCAGGGTTTTATGATGCAAAAACAGTCTTCCAAAATCGCCGATCCACCGCTCTCGCCGGAAAAAGCATTGCTGTCTTGCTGCGCCCGGACGGAACTTTCCCAATCGGTTATCAGGGAAGTTCAGAAAATTAACGATGCGGGAATTGACTGGTCAGGCATTCCGGCATTGGCCCGGCGGCACCGGGTGACGGCGCTTCTCTATCAAAACTTACAGCGATACTTTGCGACGGAGGTTCCCCCGGCTATTCTGACCCAATTGCGGAACGAGCACCTGGCGATTACCCGCCGTTCGCTTTATTTTGCCGGTGAATTGCTGCGCATCCTGAAATTATTCCGGGCCCAAAATATCTCCGCCATTCCCTACAAAGGCCCGGCATTGGGCGCGGCCGTTTACGGCAATATTGCCCTGCGGGAATTCTCCGACCTGGACATATTGATCCTGCCAAAAGACATCACAAAAGCTGCGGAGATATTGCAATCAGCGAATTACATTCCCGCTAAATCTTCGCCGGAAAACATCGGCGAGATACAGAAAAACCCCTCGGAAAAAGATGTGACCTTTTCAAGCCGGGACAAGCGCGTGTATGTGGAACTGCATTACAAACCGGCCCGGGATTACCAGGGATTTTCCATCCCGATGGAACAACTTTGGCGGCGTTCCGCAACGACGACGCTGCTCAAAACACACATTCCCTGTCTTTCCCCGGAAGACACATTGCTGATTCTTTGTTTCAATGGCAGCAAAGATCGCTGGAACCGTCTTTCCCTGGTGTGTGACGTCGCGGAATTGCCGCGAGCGTTTCCCCGACTGGATTGGGAATATCTTTTTCGGGAAGCCCAACGCTCCCGAAGCCTGCGTCGCCTGTATTTGGGATTATTATTGGCAAAAGAGATGTTGTCCACACCTTTACCGGAAAATATTTACCGGCAAATCTCGTTGGATAAAACTGTGCAAAGACTTTTTACAACCGTTTTTCACTGGTTCGCAGCCGATGAACCACCCCGGCGTTGGGGCCTGGAAAAAAACCTGTTCACCATCCGAATGTTCTACGCCCTGGCGCATAAGCGGATTGTTGTGATGCGCTTTACCCGGGAAATTCTACAAATCA
>CAYVDX010000517.1:0-2319 GCA_964450485.1 uncultured Calditrichaceae bacterium | reverse complement strand
CGGGAGTTTCGGCAACTTCCCGGTATTCTTTCAAACTTCACGGGTCTGGCGCGCTTTCTCCGCCTGGCGAAAAAGTACAGCCGCTCTTTTTTATAAAAATGTTCACAATACACGACAAAACTTTGCGGCCCACGAAATACACAAAAAAACACGAAAAGTATCCTTAAACATTTAAATTCTTTCGTGAATTTCGGGTGTTTCGTGGGGAATTTTTAGTTTTTGTCATGTACTGAGAAAAATGTTAGCCATCTCGTTCCCATGGTCTCCGCTGGGATGCCGTTTATGACGCTCTGGGTCCGACACTCGACGCAGAGCGTCGGGCGGGCATTCCACGCAGAGCGTGGAACGAGAGATGTAAACATGTATTTCTTTCACTACAAAAAGATCACAACACTTGAACACGCCAACACCAAGACACGACAGCTCTTCAACACTTTCTCTCATCATCCCCGTTTATCGCGGGGGAGAGAAGTTCCGGCAATGCATGACTTCCGTGCTGGCGGCGAATCCAAAACCGGATGAAATCATCATCGTCGCCGATGGCGGAACAGTGGGCACGCCGTTGCCGGAGGATTGGGGGAATATCAAAATTTTGGAAACAAAGCACCGCGGCGGACCGGCGCGTGCGCGCAACCTCGGCGCTCAACATGCCGTTGGCGATATCCTCTTTTTCATCGACGCGGATGTGTTGGTCCCGCCGGACGCCATCGACCGGGTCAAAAAGACGTTTGCCGCGCAACCGGAGATTTCCGCCCTGATCGGTTCCTACGACGACGCGCCGGGAGAACCGAATTTTCTCTCGCAATACCGCAACCTGCTGCATCATTACGTGCATCAAACCGCCAAAAAAAACGCTGCAACCTTTTGGGGCGCATGTGGCGCTATTCGCCGGGAAATCTTTCTGAAAACCGGCGGTTTTGACGAAAATCTCTATGACAAACCCGCCATTGAAGACATTGAATTCGGCTACCGACTCAAACAAACCGGTCATAAAATCAAACTCTGCAAACAACTCCATATCAAGCACCTGAAATACTGGAACACTTTAACACTTCTCAAAACCGATTTTTTCCAACGCGCCCTCCCCTGGACAGAACTGATTCTCCGCGATCGCAATTTTCTGAACGATTTAAACACCGATCACAAAAGCCGTGTGAGTGTTGCATTAACTTTCTGCTTGTCATTTTTGCTGATTTTGTCACTGCTTCGCCCCTGGTTTTTAGCGATAATTCCCCCCGTTTCCGGGACATTGTTCTTTCTTAACTTAGATGTGTATCAATTCTTTTATCGAAACCGGGGATTTTGGTTTGCCCTGCGAGTGATTCCCTGGCATTGGTTGTATTATTTTTATAGCGGCGTGGCGTTTATTATCGGGGCAGTCAAATACATTTTTACAAAAAAACAGCATCCCGAAGCACCTTTACCTGAAGCGGAGCTTCGGGGCGGGCGTTACGAAGCCGGAGCTTCGTAACGAATATCAAAAACATCCAAAAGCCAACATCAGAAAAACTCATGATCCAACTGACCCAAAACATGAAATCCGGTGATATGAATTTGCTGGAAGTGCCGATTCCGGCGCTGCCGCCCAAAAACATTTTGGTCCGGGTTCATTATTCCGCCATTAGTGCGGGCACCGAAGGCAACAAGGTTTCCAATGCCCGCAAGGGGTATCTCGGGAAAGCGAAAGCCAAACCGGATCAGGTGAAACAGGTGTTCGACACTCTGCAAAAAGAAGGATTTGCCAGCACGTATCGCCGGGTGATGAACAAACTGGATGCCCCGGCGCCGTTGGGTTACAGTTGCGCCGGAGCGGTGATCGCCGTGGGGCGGGATGTGCGGGAATTCCGCGTGGGCGACCGGGTGAGTTGCGGCGGCGCAACCGCCGGTCATGCGGAAGCGGTTTCCGTGCCGACCAATTTGGCGGTAAAAATCCCGGAAAACGTCGAATACCAACACGCGGCTTACAGCACGGTCGCGGCGATTGCCTTGCAGGGCATTCGCCAGGCGGATGTGCGCCTGGGCGAGAGCTGCGCGGTCATCGGACTGGGATTGATCGGTCAATTTACCGTGCAAATGCTCAAAGCCGCCGGGGTGAAGGTTGCAGGAATCGATATTTCCAAAAGCGCCGTTGATTTGGCGAAAAAATCCGGGGCAGACCTAACTTTTAAGCGTTCCCATCCCGGTTTAGCGGCCGGCATTGGCGAATTTAGCAATGGCTACGGCGTGGACGCCGTGATCATTACCGCGGCAACATCGAGCCTCGATCCGGTGGAGTTGGCCGGAACGCTTTGCCGGAAAAAAGGACGGGTCGTCATCGTC
>CAYVDX010000516.1:0-3767 GCA_964450485.1 uncultured Calditrichaceae bacterium | reverse complement strand
TCTCAAAATCCCGGCACGCCGGGAGTGACATATTACTTTCATAAACTACGTAAAACGGAATCTACACCCTTAACTTTCAACCGACGGATGAAGGCGGTCAGCTTTTAGCATCGAACATCCAGTTTCGAGTTTCAAGTTCAAGCCTCAAATCCGCGCCTGCCGTTTATACAGCGAGCTATAGCGGCCCTCGCGGTCCAGCAGCTCATAGTGAGTGCCGCGTTCCAAGATTTGCCGTCTTCGATCACCAGAATTTGGTCGGCGATGCGGATGGTGCTGAGGCGGTGAGCGATCACAATGGCTGCACGGTCAATATCATTGCGTTCACAAGAAACATTTGTTATACTGTGGATAGATAAATGGAATTTTTGTTTGTAATTTAGCAGGAGTCGCAGAAATGGCAGATCCACTCTTGACCCGTATTGAAATTAATCCAAAAGTGATGTTGGGCAAACCGATCATCCGGGGCACTCGTATTACCGTGGAGATTATTTTGAAAAAACTGGCGCAAAATATTTCTATTGAAGAAATTTTAAATGACTATCCCCATTTAACGCGCGAAGATATTCAAGCAGCCATTGCTTATGCAGCCAAAGCCTTGAGCACTGATGAACTGCTTCCATTAGAGACAACACAGGCATGAAATTTCTGGCTGATGAAAATGTTGAGAAGCCTATTGTTGATATGCTCCGCGATAAGGGACACGATGTTCTTTTTATGAGCGAAATTACATCTGGAACCATGGACGATCAATTAATGGAACAAGCCAATCTCGAAGCGCGCACTCTGCTCACCAATGATAAAGATTTTGGGGAATTGATATATCTTCAAAGAAAAATTGCAACAGGCATCATCTTAATGCGTTTTGTTTCAGAGAAAAGCGCCATAAAAGTTGGGTTTATATCTTCTTTTCTCAAATCTCATGGTCATCGAATCAATGGGAATTTTATCGTCATCAATGAGGCAAAAATTCGCATACGCCCCTTAATTTAACCAGCATCCCAGCATCCAGTTACAAGCCTCAAATCCGCGCCTGCCGTTTATACAGCGAGCTATAGCGGCCGTCCCGTTCGAGCAATTCGTAGTGCGCACCTCGTTCCACGATTTGTCCGTCTTCGATCACCAGAATCTGGTCGGCAATGTGGATGGTGCTGAGGCGGTGGGCGATCACAAAAACGGTGCGCCCTTTCATCAGCCGCGCCAGGCTGTCCTGAATGTAGGCTTCGCTTTCGTTATCGAGATTGGAAGTCGCTTCGTCCAGAATCAAAATTTGCGGATCAGCCAGCAAGGCCCGGGCAATGGCCACGCGCTGCCGCTGACCGCCGGAGAGCTTGATTCCCCGCTCCCCCACCACGGTTTCCAGCCCGTCTTCAAAACGATCGGTAAATTCCTGCACATGCGCGGCTTTCACAGCTTGCAGCAACTCTTCTTCGGAGGCATTGGGGCGGCTAAACAGGATGTTTTCGCGAATGGCGCCCTCAAACAAAAAATCATCCTGCAGCACCACGCCCAAATGTTTTCGATAGCCGGTGAGTTTCACCGTTGCCAAATCAACGCCGTCGATGGTGATCACGCCGTCATCCGGCTTCAGAAACGAAGCGGCCAGCCCGGCGATGGTGCTTTTGCCGGAACCGGAGCTGCCCACCAGCGCCGTAACCGTTCCGGCCGGCGCCTCAAAACTGATATTTTTGATGATGGTTTTATCTTCTTCATAGCCAAAACTGACGTTGTGAAAAGCAATATCGCCGACGATTTCCGCCAACGCCGCGGATCGCCCGGTTTCCTCGCCTTCTTTTTTTTCTTTAAACACTTCCTCCATGCGATCCAACCCGGCAAACGCGTCGGTCAGGCTGTTGCCGATGCTGCTCAACTGGGCAATGGGCGCAACCAAATAGGCCAAATAAAGCGTAAACGCCACAAAATCACCCACGGTAATTTCCCCGCTCATAATTTTCACGCCGCCAACGCCCATGATCATAATGCCGGCGATGCCCAACAGCAGCGAGGAGGAACTGGCGAACAAACTAAACGCCATGATGGTCTTGCGGATCACCTGAAAAAGGCGATTGACGCCTTGCTCAAAAACGGAGATTTCCCGCGGTTCCGCGCTAAATCCCTTGACGATGCGAATCCCGCCCAGCGATTCGATCAGCCGTCCGGTGACCTCGGCATTGATTTCCCGGCGCTTGCGAAAAACCGGGCGCATGTACGCAAAAAATTTGAAGACAACCCCGCCAAACAAGAGCATCGGCAGCAACACATACAGCGTCATTGTCGGGCTGATGGCCAGCATAATCACCAGCGCGGCAAGGGAGGTGAGAATGCTGCCGAAATAATTCATGATGCCGGTTCCCACCAGTTCGCGCACCCCTTCCACATCGGACATAATGCGCGACGCCAGCGCCCCGGAAGCATTGTTGTCAAAATAACGGGTGGGCAGGAAAATGACATGCTGGTAAATTTTTTCACGCAGTTCTTTAATGAGGTGCTGCGCCTCGATGCTGAGCACATACGCCAGGGCATAACGCGCCGCCGCCCCGACCACCGCGGCAATCGCCACGATTCCCAATATCCAATAAAGCAGGGTCAGATCCCGGTTCGGGATCACTTCATCCAGCAGATATTTGGTTGATCCCGGCAGCACCAGCCCGGAAAGCTGGTTGACGATGATCAGCAGCAAGCCCAGCAGCAATCGCCAGCGCCGCGGCCACACGATGGTGCGAAAGGCATAGCGAACCATCGGCAGCGAAATTTTCTTTTTCTTCTTTTCGTTGTTTCCGTGGGGATTCACACCATGATTCATTCATCAAATCCCGGTTTTTTGATGGGTTTCTTCTCTGACTTATTAACGCTGACGTTGTGTTCGTTGACCATTTCCGCGCCCAAAGTGCCGGTGCGAAACAGAAAAATCAGCGCAATGATTGCCAGCAGATAATAGCTCCATTTCAGCGGTTTTTTAAACAACCCGAATTTATGAAATGCAAAGCGGATGGCCGTCAGCGCGATAAAAACCCACATGGTGAGCAAGCCGGATTGGCGATGCGCATCCACCAGCACTTCAACGCCGGATGGAATTTCCACAATTTCACGCGCCTGGTTTCCGGTAATTACGGCGAAAATTGCCGCGATTGTGCCGAAGAGCAACAGCCAGTCAGCGATCGAGCGAAATTTTTCTTTTCCGGTAATGAGTTGCAGAAAATCGGCGACAACCGCAATTGCCAAACCGAAAATGACAAGCTGAACGATGTAGGAATGTAGAGGCATATTGGGTTATTGGGTTATTGGGTTATTGGGCTGCGCGGCATTGAGGCGCTTGCAAGATCCATTTGAATGTCTAATTTCTGTCTTTGTTACGTTTAGTATAGTGAAAAAATTTGGCGTATGAAGACTTAATGACAATTCTTCTAATTTAGGGTCTTTAACCAAATTACTTAACTTAGTCTTTATATTGTTACTCATTTTTTTTCTTTCAATTAGCTGCTGCATAATTACTCTAATTGTTTAACCGGCAAAGTTCAAAGCATTTCATTTTGACAGTCTCCGGCGAAATGCCGTGCGTGATCAAAGCCGTCGAGATCATATACTCGACGCAGAGCGACGGGGGCTGGCATTCCACGCGGAGCGTAGAACGAGCAGAACTTCATCACCCCCCCCCAAAAAAAACAAACACACCTTAAACACTCTAACACTCTAACACTTTAACACTCTAACACTTTAACACTCTAACACTCTAACACTTTAACACTTTAACACTTTAACACTTTAACACT
>CAYVDX010000515.1:0-3770 GCA_964450485.1 uncultured Calditrichaceae bacterium | reverse complement strand
CAACAAAACGAATTGTTATTCTACCAAAGAGTAGTAAATCAACGGAATCATATATAGGCAATAAAATCGGTGAAGTCTAATGTAATATCATATAGTTAGGCGGTTAAGTAATTAAGGGTGTAGATTCCATTTTACGTAGTTTATGAAAGTTATATGTCACTCCCGGCGTGCCGGGATTTTGAGACTTCAATAAAGCCATTTGCTATAAATATTGTACCCCCCGGCGTTCCGGGGCAGGCTCCGGAACGCCGGGGGGTGGCATATTTGGAGATAATAGTTACGTATAACTGAATCTACACCCGTAATTAATAAGATGAAAGAACCCAATAAGAGATAAGGTGCACAAAAGAAACGGAGCCGCGTCTGCGTCTTTTATTAAGTTGCATTGTTCATATCTTCAATTTAATTTGTTAAAAGATATGTAAATATTAACGTTGATTTGTATATGGAGAATTCAATGAATCGCAAAAAATTATTTTCAGAGATAAATGAACATATGGCAATTTTATTTGGAGATAAGTTAAAAGCGATCATTTTATATGGTTCGTATGCCCAAAACAATCAAGATAAAGAATCGGATATCGATTTTTTGGTTTTAGTAGATGATACTGAAGAAAATCTAAAAAAAAATAGATATCGAATTGCGGATATTATGACCAAACTTTCTTTAACCTATGATATCTTAGTGTCCATCACAGAAGCAACGTATAATCAGTATAATGAATATTCAGAAGTTTTGCCTTTTTACAGGAATATCCGTAAAGAAGGAATCGCTATTTATGGATAATAGACTTCGTGATTTGTCAAAATATCGTATGGAAAAAGCAAAAGATGATTTAGAGACTTCCCAGATCATGCTTGACAACAATAAATATTCTCAATCGGTTAATCGTTCCTATTATGCAATGTTTCATGCGGTTAGATCTTTGTTAGCGTTAAGCAAATTTGATTCACACAAACATTCGGGATTGATATCCTATTTTAATCATCACTTTATAAAATCAGGTAAAATTGAAATTGAATATTCAAATATCCCGGCGGCGGCGTCAATATGACACCCGCAAGCGCTGCCGGTTGACGGGTCGTGCGAAGTGCGCTGACGATTGTGAATAACATCAACACGATCAGCGCGAAAACGATTGTAATGCCGAGTATCTTCTTTGTGTTCATTTGTATCTTCACTTCATACCCTTTTTTAATGAATGTATTTGTGTAGCATCAATATTTTGGAAAACACAATGCCGGGTGTATTACCATTTGATTGATCCGGTTGTTTGTTTTTGGCGGAATTTCTGTCTGAGACGCCCGTTTTTTGGGCGTCGAGTTTAATTCCGCCTTGATTTTTTGGTTCTTTTGTATCAAGACAAAAGAACAAAGACGTTTTTGGACTGTACGAAAGTGTGGATGCGCTTCTAAAGCTGTTAGAGCTACACAAACACTAATGAATATATTTCAGTACCGGACATATTTTGAAAATGATAAAATTTGAACCAATTGTCATGCCCGAATGCTTTAATCGGGCATCCATCTTAGTTCAGAAGAGTGGATTTCCGCTAAAAACATGCGGGTTGAAAATCCCGACCATCGGGGAATGACATCTCTTGAACATCAAAGTCAAAAAATGTCCGGTACTGAATGAATATATTTCAAAAATATCGCAAAAACAGAAATTTTTTTGACAAATATCATTTCTCTGAAAATTTAAACAACCGTAACTTTTTGCTGCCCGTCGAATCTAAAAGTTAAAAATGAAAGGATTTTATCGATGCGCTATTATTTTTCTAAAAAACTGGCATTAGACTTTGACGACGCCATTGAGAAAGTTACCGAAGCATTGAGCGAAGAAGGGTTTGGCATTTTGACGGAGATCGATGTGCAAGCCACCATGAAAAAAAAGCTGGATGTTGATTTTCAGCCCTATCGCATATTGGGCGCTTGTAATGCGCCGTTTGCCTATCAAGCCCTGCAAGCCGAGGATAAAATCGGTACGATGCTGCCCTGCAATGTAATTGTTCAGCAAACCGGAATAAATGAGGTTGAAGTCGCCGCCGTTGATCCCATGGCTTCCATGCAAGCTGTTGAAAATGAATCGCTTGGCGATATTGCCGGGCAGGTTCGCAGTAAATTGCAAAAGGTGATTGAAGGGTTATAAGCTCATTAAGGATCAATCGTGTCCGGTTTCATTTTTGCAGCACGGGAATTTCATGGCGTTTGTCATGCCCGAAGGTATTTATCGGGCATCCATTTGCTGTGATTAAGTGGATTCCCGATAAAATCATTCGGGAATGACATCGTTATCGTCAAGTTGTAAATTCCAAACCAGAGATTGCTGATAAAAGATAAAGCGTCAAGTGACTTTTGCGGTTCGAATGATCCGGTTAAATAGCCCGGGGAGAAAGCGTTTCAGGTAAACCGCATATCTCTCCTTCCCGCCGATATACACTTCTCTTTTGCGGGTTTTGACGGCGCGAATGATTTTTCGCGCACATTTTTCCGGTGAAATACCATTTGCCTGAGCGTCGTCCATTTTGTTCTGCGGTGTTCCCCCGGCAGTGAGGGCATTAAACGAAATGTTCGTCTTGACAAATCCCGGGCAGACAATCGTCACCGCGATGCCGTCCGCATAAACCTCTGCGCGCAGCGAATCAAAAAAACCATGCAGCGCATGTTTCGATGCCGCATAGCCGCTGCGCATGGGCGTGCCGAACTTCCCGACCAAGCTGGTTATCACGACAATATGCCCGGCTTGTCGTTCGATCATGCCCGGCAGCAACGCTTTCGTCAAAGCCGCCGTTCCCAGGTAATTGATTTCAATCAGCTTGCGATCTACCGCCGGCAGTGTATCTTTTGCCAACGCTCGCTGGCTGATGCCGCCGTTGTTGATCAGAATATCCACATGCCCGTAAAGTGGAATTGCCCGTTGCACGGCGATGGGAAATGTTTCCGGATTTGCTAAGTCCAGCGGTAAAATTAGGTGCGTCTCGGAATTAGTACAGCTTTTCTGAACCCGCCGCAACTCGTTTTCTCGCCGCGCCGAGAGAATCAATTTTGCGCCTGATTGACTCAGATGCACTGCCAACGCCTCGCCGATTCCCGATGAAGCGCCGGTTATCCAAACAACTTTATTTTTCATATCCATTGGATCCTTTTTGAGCTTTCAAGATTAACCGATTATTCAGAGAATGCCAAATAGTTCATGTAAAAAAAGCATTCAGTGTAGGAAACATTACGTTTTCAGAGCGAATAAACATTTATTTTAATTCAACCGTATTTGAATGAAAGGCAACATTTTATGTTAAAACCGCTTGTAATACTGTTGACATTACTTCTCGTTTTTGGCAGCGCGTGTAATGAAACATCGAATTCTCAAAACACTCGCGGCAAATCGGGCAACGCCGTACCCGCGGATTTTCGCAATCAATATACCGACGCCGTAAAAGTGTATCTCGAAATGAAGGACGCATTAGTGCGCGCCCGGGATGATGTTGCACTTGAAAAAGCGAAGGAATTAAAGACTGCTTTGCAAAAAATCGGTGGGGATAAGTTGTCGGGCGATCAAAAAACCCGCTGGCAAAAAGACCGCCGGAAACTGTTGGAAAATTTAGATGAGATGATCGCCTCGGAAGGCCTGATGGCGCAACGAGGCGCTTTTTTCTCGGTTTCGGAAACCCTGATTGCAAGTGTGAAAAATACCGGCCCGCTGGGCATTAACCTGTTTGTGCAGCATTGCCCAATGGCGTTTGATAATGAAGGCGCGGACTGGCTCAGCG
>CAYVDX010000514.1:0-3771 GCA_964450485.1 uncultured Calditrichaceae bacterium | reverse complement strand
ATATCCGTCCGGTGATGAATTTGATGGTCGTTCTCATTCCCATTTTGTTATACAGTGCAGAGTTTGTTAAGCTGTCCATTCGTGAACTAAATCTACCACCGGCGGCATCCGCGGATAATGCAACCCAGCAAGATGATCTGAAAGAGAAAGCAAAACGTTTCGGATTGACAATTCTCGTATCAAAAGAAGGCTTTATAATTGGCAACAGCGCCGGTTATTTAACCGGCGAAGCGGAAATGCAGGATGGCCCGACAATTCCAAAAGTCGATAATGAATATAATTATGCTGATCTGGTTCGGAAATTGAAAGATATTCAAGAAAAAATACAAGGCCAGGGCTTTGTGGATGAAAAAAGCGTGATCATCTCTGCCGAGGCGAATATTCCCTACAAATACATTATTAAATTAATTGATAATGTTACTATCTATGAAGACGAAGATGGTACTCAAAAAGAGCTGTTTCCCCAGATTAACATTGGGCAGGTTATCTGAGATTAATGAAAAATAATAAATGAGGATATTTAACTAATGGCATATGTTCCGTCAAGATCAAAGAAACATACAACACTCTATCATGAAGAGTTGAATTTGACGTCCATGATGGACGCAATGACAATTATCCTTCTTTTTCTTTTGAAAACATTTTCAACTTCAGATGCAATTATTTCTCCTTCAAGTGATTTAAGGCTTCCCTATTCATTAAGCACGGAAGCGCCCCATAAAGACCTTACGGTTTCCGTGACGCAGGATAACATTTTGGTTTCGGATAATCGCGTAATGACGGTATCCGAAATTAATCCGAATTCAAATGCAATCGGACCACTTTTTAGTGAACTGAGCCGCCGTGCAACGGAGGCAAAACAAAATGAGATAGATTACGGCATACCCTTCAACAATGAGGTGATCGTTGTCGCGGATGAAAATGTGCCGTTTCAATTATTGTTCAAAGTAATTTATACCTGCGGGTCATCGGAATATAATAAGCTGAGACTTTTGACGATTCGCGAAAAATAGTTGATGACAATTGGAATTTTGAGGTAACTAATGGATTCAAGAATGCCAGGTGCGCCGGGAAGACCGGGATTTCGGCTTGCGGGATTTCCGAAAGAGTTCGAAAAAAATTTTTGGGAAACAGTAGATAAGCGCTATTATTCCATCCTGCTTGCCACTTTTTTGGTAATGTATGGCATTGCATTTTATTTTACCTTCCTGGATTGGAGTCTGAGTGAAGAACAATTGAGCAGGCTCAAGCAATACGCCATTCAGAAAGTTTATGATGTAAAAATTATTGAGGAAATTCAACCGACGGAAGAAGAAAATACGTTAGGAATCCCTACCGAATCAATTGCCCGTGAAGAAGAACCGCCGAAGGAAGTGAGTGAAAAAGGTAAAGAACGCGTGGAAGAATCACAAACTGAACGCCAGGAAAGACGTCGTGGAACCGTTGCGGATGCGCGTGCACGCTCCAGGGCGCTTGAAAATGAAGTCGCCGCCCAGGGCATTTTAGCCATTGCAACGGCTTCGGGCGGAGCAGGCTCCGGTCAGTTAGCGTATCAGGATGTGCTGTCTGATTTAGAGGGCGGCGCCGGCGGCGTTGGCGACTTGGGTGATGTTGTCCGCAACACCTCCGGGATTCGTGCTGCCGGGTCAGCGGGTGACAGAACACGCGCCGCCAAAGGATCGGGATTTCGGGCGGATGGCGAAGGAACCGGTATTGATGATATGATTGCCGAAAGCGGCGCCGGCGGTGGAACAGCTTTGGGGCGTCGGGGAGAAGTATCCCTATCTTCTGAAAATGTGCAATTTGCCGGCAGTTCAGGCGCCCGGGACTCCGAAAGCATTACCGCTTCCATTAATAGCCAAAAATCTTCCATCGAATATTGTTATCAAAAAAGCGCAAAAGTAAATCCAAACCTGAGTGGTAGAATTGACCTGGAGATCACCATTTTGCCAAACGGAAGGGTATCCCTGGTTAAAGTGATGAATTCCACAATCACGGATTCAAAATTAAATGCCTGTATCAAACGGGCCGTGAAGCGGTGGCGATTTGGCGCGGTTGATTCCCAGCCTGTTAAAATCAGAGTGCCTTTTATTTTCTGAGTTTTTCAGCCGATACACATTTCAAAAAGCCTGCCAGTGAGCAGGCTTTTTTCGTTTTAGCGATTGAAATATTGCTTGCCAACCCACTTCGGCAATCTTAAATTTCGCATCTTTAAAATATTAAACTCAGAGGGTCTTCATGGCGTTAAAGCGAACACATTATTGTGGTAAAATATCACGAGAACAAGCGAAACAGCGCATTGTCGTGAGTGGGTGGGTCGATAACTGGCGGGATCATGGCGGGTTGTTTTTTATTGACTTACGGGATCGATATGGAAAAGTTCAGTTGGTCTTTTCGCCTGAAAGAGAAGCCATTTACCAGTCTAGCCGGCGCATCCGTTCCGAATACGTCATCGCTGCGGAAGGCGTGGTTGTGGAACGGCCGGAAGACGCCATCAACCCGGAGCTTTCCACCGGAGAAGTAGAAATCCACGTGACGGATTTTGAAATTTTAAATACCAGCAAAACAACGCCTTTTGAAATTAAAGACTATGTGGATGTTTCGGAAGATTTGCGCCTGAAGTATCGTTATCTCGACCTGCGACGGAACAGGTTGAAAGAATTAATCATTCTGCGCCACCGGATTGCCCAGGCGACGCGCAAGTTTTTTTCTGCTGAAAATTTTGTGGAAATTGAAACGCCCTTTTTAACCAAAAGCACCCCGGAAGGCGCGCGTGACTTTTTGGTGCCGGCGCGTACCCAGCCGGGTAAATTTTACGCGTTGCCGCAATCGCCGCAAACTTACAAACAAATTTTGATGATTTCCGGGTTTGATCGATATTTTCAAATCGTCAAATGCTTCCGCGATGAAGATTTGCGCAAAGACCGCCAGCCGGAATTTACCCAGGTGGACGTCGAAATGTCTTTTGTCGATGAGGAAGATGTGATTTCCACAATGGAAAAGTTTATGAAATTTCTGTTTAAGGAAATCATGAACATTGATCTGCAAACGCCCTTTGCGCGTCTGACTTATCGCGAATCAATGGCGCGTTTCGGCAGCGATAAACCGGATACCCGATTTGCGCTGGAGTTGAATGAAATTACGGAAATATTTCAAAATACAGGTTTCCAGGTTTTCAAAAATTCGGTGGAAAAAGACGGCTACATCGGCGCGCTAACAGTGGAAGCGGCTGCAAATTACAGCCGCAAACAGATTGACGATCTGATAAAATGGACCAAAAGTGTCGGCGCCGCCGGTTTAGCTTACGCCAAATTTCACAACGGAAATCTTGAAGGCGGTATCAGTAAATTTTTTAGCGATCAGGAAAAAGAGGCCTTGATTCAGCAACTGAAATTATCAGCGGATGCGCTTGTATTGATTGTGACGGATACAAACCGGGAATTCGCCCAAACGATTTTGGGATTTTTGCGAAGCAAATTAGGTGAAACATTGGATTTGATTGATGAATCCGTGCATCATCTCCACTGGACGGTTGAATTTCCCATGCTGGAATACAGCGCGGAAGAAAAGCGCTATGTTGCCCGGCATCATCCTTTTACCGCGCCGAAACCCGAAGATTTACATTTATTGGACAGCGCACCGGAAAAAGCGCGCGCGCGGGCATACGATCTGATTTATAACGGCAACGAAATTTCCGGCGGAAGCATTCGGATTCATACCCGTGAGATGCAGGAAAAGGTTTTTTCTGTGTTACAATTGAGCCAGGCGGCC
>CAYVDX010000513.1:0-3772 GCA_964450485.1 uncultured Calditrichaceae bacterium | reverse complement strand
CGGTGTCAATGAGAAAAAAATTGAGCTAAAACAACCGTTTCAACGGTTTCTATATCCATAGCTACACAAATACAAACAAACTAAAAACATTCGATAAAATTCCTTCCTAACTAAATTTTTTGAGGAATGAATGATCCAATTACCAGATTTCACCAAATTAAAACTCGACCTCACCGCCGTAAAAGCTGACGCAGCGGCGTGGCAGCGGCAATTTGCCGAAGAAACCGGGCAATCGCCGGAAGATGCGCAATGGCTGACCCATGAGCAAATCCCGGTGAAGCCGTTGTACACGGCGGATGATTTATCGAATGCGCATCATTTGGGCTACACCGCCGGAATTCCGCCGTATTTGCGCGGTCCATACGCCACGATGTACTTGATGCGCCCCTGGACGGTTCGCCAATACGCCGGATTTTCCACCGCCGAGGAGAGCAACGCTTTTTACCGCCGCAACCTGGCCGCCGGGCAAAAAGGGCTTTCCGTGGCGTTTGATTTGGCCACGCATCGCGGTTATGACAGCGATCATCCCCGCGTGGTCGGCGATGTGGGCAAAGCCGGCGTGGCCATCGATTCCATCCTTGATATGAGAATCCTGTTCGACGGGATTCCGCTGGATCAAATTTCCGTTTCCATGACCATGAACGGCGCGGTGCTGCCGGTGCTGGCATTTTACATCGTCACCGCCGAGGAGCAGGGCGTGACCATGGCGCAGCTTGCCGGCACCATCCAAAATGACATTCTCAAAGAGTACATGGTTCGCAATACTTTTATTTACCCGCCGGAACCCTCCATGCGGATCGTCTCGGATATTTTCAAATTCACTTCGCAACACATGCCGAAATTCAACAGCATCAGCATATCCGGCTATCACATGCAGGAAGCCGGCGCGCCGGCGGATTTGGAAATGGCCTACACCCTCGCCGACGGTCTGGAATACGTGCGCACCGGCGTCAACGCCGGGATTGACATCGATGCTTTTGCACCGCGAATCTCGTTTTTTTGGGGCGTGGGGATGAATTATTTTATGGAGATCGCCAAAATGCGGGCGGCGCGCATCCTTTGGGCGTCTTTGATGAAGGATTTCGATCCGGCAAATCCCAAATCGATGATGCTGCGTGCGCATTCGCAAACTTCCGGCTGGAGCCTCACTGAGCAGGATCCGTTTAATAATGTGGCGCGCACCTGCATCGAGGCGATGGCCGCCGCGCTGGGACATACCCAATCGCTGCACACCAATTCGCTCGACGAAGCAATTGCCCTGCCCACGGATTTTTCCGCGCGGATTGCCCGGAATACCCAACTTTATTTGCAGGATGAAACCGGGATCACCCGGGTGATCGATCCCTGGGGCGGCTCGTATTATTTAGAATCGCTGACCCGCGAACTGCTCAAACGCGGTTGGGAACACATTCGGGAGATCGAATCGCTGGGCGGGATGGCAAAGGCGATTGGCGCCGGCATTCCCAAAATGCGCATCGAAGAAGCCGCCGCCCGCCGACAGGCCATGATCGACGCCGGAAAAGAAGCAATCATCGGCGTCAACAAATATCGCCCGGAAAAGGACACCGTGATCGAAATTCTGGATGTGGACAACACGGCAGTACGTGAAGCGCAAGTCGAACGATTGCGCAAGTTACGCGACGAACGTGATGCGCGGAAAACCCAAACAGCGCTGGATGCGCTGACAAAAGCCGCGCAAACCGGCGAGGGAAATCTCCTAACATTGTCCATCGAAGCGGCGCGGGCGCGGGCAACATTGGGCGAAATTTCCACCGCGCTGGAAAAAGTTTTCGGACGGCACAAAGCTGCCATTCGCGCGGTCGGCGGGGTGTATCGAAAGGCTTTTGGAGAAAATATGCAGATTGAAAAAATTCGGAAATTGACCGATGCTTTCGCGGAAAAAGAAGGGCGCCGCCCGCGAATTCTGGTCGCCAAAATGGGACAGGACGGCCACGACCGCGGCGCAAAAGTGATCGCAACGGCTTTCGCCGATCTCGGGTTTGACGTGGACATTGGCCCGCTCTTCCAAACCCCGGCGGAAACCGCGCGCCAGGCCGTGGAAAACGATGTGCACATCATCGGCGTCAGTTCGCTGGCCGCCGGGCACAAAACCTTGCTGCCTCAATTGGTGGCGGAATTGCGAAAATTCGGGCGGGAAGATATCCTGATCGTCATCGGCGGCGTGATTCCCCAACAGGATTACGATTATTTATATCAACACGGCGCGTCCGCGATTTTCGGCCCCGGCACGGTGATTCCCGAAGCTGCGGAAAAAATTTTGCAAAAATTAATGCAATAACGCTTCTCGTTTCATTCCGGATTGTCTGTCAGGGAACGGTCGCGACTGGACCCTGCGATAAAGAATCGTGTTAAACGATAAAAAATGCAACTAATAAATTATCCAGGTAGGCTTTGAAACAAAACAAAAACAACACTTCTAAAAATCGCGCCGGTAAAACGGAATATTCAGGGAATGAAAAAGCGCCAGTAAACAAACTGGCCGAAAACCTTTTAACCGGAGATCGAACCGCGCTGGGCAGGGCAATTACCCTTGTGGAAAGCAATGCTCCGCATCACCAGGCGGAAGCGAAAGCGCTGTTGCAAACGTTGATGCCGCACACCGGAAAATCCATTCGCGTGGGCATTACCGGCGTTCCCGGGGCCGGCAAAAGCACCTTCATCGAGGCCCTGGGAATGTATTTGATTGCGCAAGGCCATCGCGTCGCGGTGTTGGCGATTGATCCGAGCAGCAACATCAGCCGCGGGAGTATTTTGGGCGATAAAACCCGGATGGAAAAGTTGGCGCGGCAAACGGAGAGCTTTATCCGTCCATCACCTTCCGGTGGCGCACTGGGCGGGGTTGCCCGCAAAACCCGCGAAACAATTCTGATCTGTGAAGCCGCCGGTTACGATGTGATCATTGTCGAAACCATGGGCGTGGGCCAAAGTGAAATCGCGGTGCGCGCAATGGTGGATTTTTTTGTGCTGATGCAAATTACCGGCGGCGGCGATGAACTCCAGGGTATCAAAAAAGGCGTCGTGGAAATTGCCGACGCCATTGTCATCAACAAAGCCGATGGCGAAAACAAAGCCGCCGCGAAAATTGCCCAACGGGAAATGACCAACGCGCTGCATTACCTGACGCCCGCCACGTTTGGCTGGACGCCGCGCGTATTGACCTGTTCTGCCCTGACCGGCGAAGGGATTGCCGATGTGTGGAAAATGATTCGCAAATTCCGCGATGCGACCGGAAAATCCGGCTTTTTTCAGCAACGGCGACAAGATCAATATCTAAAATGGTTTCGGGCATTATTGCAGGAAGGCGTTGTCGAATTGTTTAAAAAGCATCCGGAAATAAAAAGAGAATTAACGATGTTCGAAAAGTCCATTGCCCGGGGAAAAATTTCGCCGCCGGCCGCGGCAGATGAATTATTAAGCACGCTTCGAAAAATTTTTGCGGCATATTCTGCTTCCTGAAATTTTTTCGATAACCTGTTGATAAAGCTGCATAAAAATGATTATCTTTGGCGAGCGACAGAAGTTTGTGATGGGATCGTTATGACTTGGGAAATCTTGCCAAAATGAATAAAGCGCATATTGAAGAGCGACTCGCAAATCGGGATTTGTTTCATTTCCATATTTATTCGGAAGTCGATTCAACGAATGAAATATTAGCAAAGATGGCCCGGCGTGACGCGCCGGCATGGACGGTTGTGCTCGCGGAAACCCAATTGCGCGGAAAAGGACGCTATCGCCGCCACTGGCACAGTCC
>CAYVDX010000512.1:0-3788 GCA_964450485.1 uncultured Calditrichaceae bacterium | reverse complement strand
GAACTGCACGATTACGGCATTGCCCGGCTGTTCTCTCCGGAAGACGGGCGGGAAATGGGTCTGATCGGCATGATCCGCGATGTGATGGCCAAAAGCGATTTTTCCACCAAAACCGTGCTGGTCGGCAACGAGCTTTCACTGATCCGGGAGGGCGATGTGAACACCATCGCGCAAAGCCTTTCGCTAATTGAAAATTACCCGGAGGAAGCGGAATCGCTGGTGGCGCAATTGGCGGAAGCCGGGCAGGAAATTCACACCCCGGTGCTGGGCATTACCGGGACCGGCGGGGCCGGTAAGTCTTCGCTGACGGACGAATTGGTGCGCCGTTTTATCACGGATTTTGATCGCAAACGGATTGCCATCATTTCCGTGGATCCCTCGAAGCGCAAAACCGGCGGGGCGTTGCTTGGCGACCGCATTCGCATGAATGCCATTTATCACCCGCGGGTTTACATGCGCAGCTTTGCCACGCGACAGGCCCATCGCGCGCTGACCGGCACGGCCATTCCGGCGATTAATATTTTCAAAACCGCCGGGTTTGATCTAATCATCGTGGAAACCGCCGGGATTGGGCAGAGCGATTCGGAAATTACCGAAATCGCGGATGTGGCGGTTTACGTGATGACGCCCGACTATGGCGCGGCCACCCAGCTTGAAAAAATCGACATGATCGATTACGCCGATCTCATCGCGCTGAACAAATTCGACAAACGCGGCGCGCTGGACGCCCTGCGCGATGTGCAAAAGCAGTATCAGCGCGGGCACGGGCTGTTCGACAAAAAGCCGGAAACCATGCCGGTGTACGGCACCATTGCCTCGCAATTTAACGACCCGGGAACGAATTCATTTTACCGCGCCATCATCGACAAGTTGGTGGAAAAATGCGGACTGGATTGGCAGTCGCATTTTCAAATTACCGATGCGATGAGCGAAAAAATTCACATTATCCCGCCGGAGCGGGTGCGCTATCTATCCGAAATTGCCGAAGTTAGCGATCGTTATGAAAAATACGTCGCGAAACAGACCGGTTTGGCGCGGCAGGCGTTTCAGCTCAAGGGCGCCATCGAATTGCTGAAAAAAAACGGCAAGGACGCGGTGGATTTGGAAACGCTCTACGATGAAACCTGGCGCTCCCTCGATAAAGATTGCCAGGATGTTCTGAGCAACTGGGAAGCGAAAAAACAGCGTTACCGCGATCAATATTTCAGTTACCAGGTGCGCAAAAAAGCGATCAAAGTGGAAAATTTTCACGAAACGCTCAGTCACACCAAAGTGCCGAAAATCGCCCTGCCGCGCTTTGAGGATTGGGGCGAAATTTTGCGCTGGTCGCTGCGCGAAAATGTGCCCGGTGAATTTCCCTACACCGCCGGGGTGTATCCGTTCAAGCGCACCGGCGAAGACCCGACCCGCATGTTTGCCGGCGAGGGCGGGCCGGAACGCACCAACCGGAGATTTCATTATCTCAGCGAAGGGATGCCGGCCGCGCGGCTTTCCACGGCGTTTGATTCTGTGACGCTTTACGGCGAAAATCCCGATTATCGCCCGGATATCTACGGAAAAATCGGCAATTCCGGCGTTTCCGTGGCCACCCTGGACGACGCCAAGAAGCTCTACTCCGGGTTTAATCTCGCCGAGCCGACCACCTCTGTTTCGATGACGATCAACGGGCCGGCGCCGATGCTGTTGGGATTTTTTATGAATGCCGCCATCGATCAGCAGTGCGAAATTTACATAAAAAACAACGGGTTAACCGAAGAAGTCGAGGCGAAAATCGCCGCGATTTTTGCGAAAAAAAATATGCCGCGGCCGCAATATCACGGCGCGCTGCCTGCCGGACACGACGGCCTGGGGCTGATGCTGTTAGGCGTGACCGGCGACCAGGCGCTGCCCCGCGAAGTGTATGAAAAAATCAAAGCGGAGACGATTGCACGGGTGCGCGGCACGGTGCAGGCGGATATTCTGAAGGAAGATCAGGCCCAAAATACCTGCATTTTTTCCACGGAATTCGCCCTGCGCATGATGGGCGATATCCAGGAATATTTTGTGCGGAACAAGGTTCGCAATTTTTACTCGGTATCGATCAGCGGTTATCACATTGCCGAAGCCGGGGCAAATCCCATCACCCAATTGGCGTTTACCCTGGCCAATGGTTTTACCTATGTGGAATATTATCTCAGCCGCGGGCTGCGCATCGACGATTTCGCGCCGAATCTTTCCTTCTTTTTCAGCAACGGCGTGGACGCGGAATATTCGGTGATCGGACGGGTGGCAAGGCGCATTTGGGCGAAAGCCATGAAATACAAATACGGCGGAAACGCGCGGTCGCAGATGCTCAAATATCACATCCAAACCTCCGGGCGTTCGCTGCACGCCCAGGAAATTTCCTTTAACGACATCCGCACTACCTTGCAGGCGCTTTACGCGATTTACGACAACTGTAATTCGCTGCACACCAATGCGTACGACGAAGCCATCACCACGCCCACGGAAGAATCGGTGCGGCGGGCCGTGGCGATTCAGTTGATCATCAACAAAGAATTAGGGCTGGCCAAGAATGAAAATCCCCTGCAAGGCGCGTTTATCATCGAGGAGTTGACCGATTTGGTGGAAGCAGCGGTGCTGACGGAATTTCACCGCCTGACCGATCGCGGCGGCGTGCTTGGCGCCATGGAAACCATGTACCAGCGCAACAAAATTCAGGAAGAATCGCTGTATTACGAATCGCAAAAACACAGCGGGGAATTGCCGCTCATCGGCGTGAATACCTTTTTGAGCAAGGAAGGCTCGCCGTTCGTGGTGCCCAAAGAGGTGATTCGCTCCACCGTTGAGGAAAAAGAGGCGCAGATCAAATCATTGCGCGGCTTTGAGAAAAGTAACGCCGCGGAAGCCACAACCGCGTTGCAAAAACTCAAAGACGCGGCGGTGAACAATCGCAACACGTTTGAACAGTTGATGGAAGTCTGCAAAACGGCTTCGCTGGGACAAATTTCCGGCGCGCTTTACAAAGTGGGCGGGCAGTACCGGCGGAATATGTGAGTTTCAAAATCTTGATTTAGGTGATTAAAAGAGGTATATTGCATTAAAATATCGTTGAAAAAAATGAGCCTGGATATGGAAAACTACATGGAATATATCAGCATTAATCCCAATATTCGCTTTGGTAAACCCTGTATCAAGGGAACTCGGATTGCAGCCGTGGATATTTTACAGTGGCTGGCATCCGGCATGACTTATGAAGAGATACTTTCCGATTTTCCGGAATTAACGCATGATCACATACTTGCAGCTTTATCATTTGCCGCCAACCGGGAAAAAATTTCTAAAATCGTTGCGGCTTGATGATGAAATTGTTACTCGATGCGAATTTATCCTGGCGTTTGATTAAGCTGTTGAAAACAGATTTTGCCGAAGTATTTCATGTAAATCAAATTGGACTGCCATTACCGGCTTCAGATGTTAAAATATGGGAATGGGCAAAAGATAATCGTGCGCTTATTGTGACGAATGATGAAGACTTTTTTAATCTCTTGATGCAAAAGGGATTCCCGCCAAAAATAGTTTTGCTTCGCGTCGGAAACCAAACCACTCAAATTATTGCTGAAATGCTTGTTCAACATCAATCACAAATCGAATCGTTAGATAGCAGTGATGAATACGGATTACTTGAAATTGTGTGAAGGATGCTAATAGCCGCATTGCGTGAACCGGAATAATTTTATCGGGCAATTTTCCGCGGCGTTATACAGAGTAGGCGGGCAGTACCGGCGGAATATGTGAGGTTCTTTTGA
>CAYVDX010000511.1:0-3795 GCA_964450485.1 uncultured Calditrichaceae bacterium | reverse complement strand
CGCGACAAACATGGAGCCGCGATCTTGCTTCCGATCTACAGCGAAATAGACTTTGCTGTGTTTTCCCTGCCCGATTTCTTTCGATATGTTATAGAACCCAATACTTCCAACCATGGAACAAAATCCTTTTTTTCTCCGCTCACTCAACTAATAAAACATTAGGAAATGCTCTTTGACGTTCCGGCCCCCGAGTATCCATAATTTGCATGTACTACGATAATTTTTTTGTGCAGTAAATCACGGTTATTGGATGCGTTTATTTTTTCTTTCGCTTCGAAAACAGCAGTAATATAACGCTTTTAGGTTGAAAAAACGCGGCACGCGTTTATAACGGGTAAAAAAAATGGAGAGAAAGGTTGGGCGGTTTATTTTGCCGGGGCGGACATGAATGTTACACCCGAAAAACAGATGATTCGACCGCGATTTTATTTCAGCAACTCGCTCACGGAAAGTTTCATGTTGATGTTGTAAATCACCCGCGCAAAAAGCGGGGCAACGCTGACTTCGTGATACCAGGGGGTTGATTCGACAAATTTTTTACCGTGAAAAACCGCATCCGTGCCGATGACCGTATCCAGAATGCCATTTTCGTACGCGCGATCGAGTTTTTCCTTGCAGTCGCCGTTGAAAAAAGGCAGGCTGACGATGACGGTTATTTTTTCGGCCCCGTTATCTTTTAGTAAACGCATGGCATTCACCAACGTGCCCCCGGTTGCAATGATATCATCGACCAACAGCACTTCTTTTCCCTTGACATTTCCCACCAGGCGCATACTGGAGATTTTGCTGATTTTGGTATAATCGCGGGATTTATCAACAATTGCCAGATCGGTGCCAAGCTTTGTGGAATAATGACGCGCCCGTTCCACGCTGCCGACATCCGGGCAAGTGGCCACAATCCGGGTCGGGTCGATGCGCAGAATTTCCTGCAAATAATCGATAAAAACGCGGGAGGCATGTAAATCTTCCAGTCGCGCCACATTAAAAAATCCCTGGATCGCTTCGGAGTGAATATCGAGGGTGATGACGCGCTGCGCACCGGCCAGTTCCAGCATCCCGGCCACTAATTTGGCGGAGATCGCTTCGCGGGTTTTGCGCCGTTCCTGGCGGGAATAGGGGAATTGTGGCAGCACAACGGAAATGTGGTCGGCGTCCGATTGATACGCCGCGTGCACGCCGGCCATCAACGCCATCAAATTGTCATTGACCGTGTTTTCGGTTAGCGGGTCATCGATTGCCTGGATGATGTATAAATCGTCGCCGCGAATATTTTCTTCCAAAAGCACTTTAATTTCGCCGTTGGCAAAATGCACATCCTTGGAATAGCGCAGCCGGTGTTTGGCTTTTTCATAATTTTCCCGGGCAACTTTGTTCAATTCCTTGATGATGCGCTTCGCAAAAGCCCGTCCGGAATCGCAGGCCATGATGGACAATGCGCCGCGATTGGTGTTGACAATTCTGGCTTCGCTCATGATTTAGGCCTCCTGAAATAAATATTCAATATTGATTTTATTCGATCGTGGATCATTGGGTTTCCGGCGATCAGGAATCCATTGTCGAGAAACGCTTCGCCGCCCCAAAAATCCGTGACAATTCCCCCGGCTTCCCGAACGATTAGGCTGCCGGCTGCGATGTCCCAGGTATGCAATCCCAATTCCCAAAATCCGTCAAAACGACCGCAGGCGGTGTAGCACATATCCAAGGCCGCTGATCCCAGCCGCCGCACCCCGGCGGCGGCATAAAAAATTTCGTGAAATGAACGGGTAAATTGGGGCAAATACTGTTTGGCGTGGTGGGGAAAGCCAGTGGCTAAAAATGCTTTGCTGAAATCCTGCGTCTCGCTGATATGAATTGACCGATTATTGAGGGTTGCGCCGCCGCCTTTTGCCGCACAGAATAATTCATGCTCCGCCGGATTGAAAATCACCCCGGCGATGAGTTCTGTGTGATGTTGCAGGGCAATGGAGACAGCGTAAAAGGGAATGTTGCGGATGTAATTGGTCGTGCCGTCAAGCGGGTCAATGATCCACTGAAAATCGCTATTTTGTTGTGATTTACCGCTTTCTTCGGCGAGGATGGAATGCGCGGGAAAACGTGCAAGGATGTGATCTATGATGATTTTTTCAGCGCCTTTATCGACATAAGTGACAAAGTCGTTGGCGTTTTTTTCATCAATATGTTCCCGCAGAAGCTTGCTCTGGTTTTCCAAAAGATAACTTCCGGCCTGTTGGGCAGCTTCGATAGCCACGTCTAAGAACTGTTGCGGGTCAGATGACATTTTTTAAGTAAAAAGTAAAAGTTGAGTCCTGGATGAACGAAATCCCGATGAGTCCTGGATGGGCGATTGTCGGGATAAAAAAGCGACTATCGATTTTTTTCTCCCCGCCGGAGTTTAAGAAAATTTTGGAAGACTACAAAAAGAAAAAATAATTTGAAACTCGAAACTCGAAACTTGATTCCCAATTTCAAGTTTCGAGTTTCAAACGCTGCTTAAATTTTAACGTTGCCAAATTCCTTCAGTTTGGAAACAACCAGGTTCTGGATTTCATCAAGCCGTTCCTTTGTGCGGGCTTCGAAGCGGATGACAATGACCGGCTGGGTGTTGGATGCGCGCACCAGGCCCCAGCCGTCGCCGAACAGAATACGCACGCCGTCCACGTCGATCACATCAAAGTTTTCCTTAAAATAGGCTACCGCTTTTTTAACGATGTTAAATTTATCTTCATCGCTGCCGCATTCCACGCGGATTTCCGGGGTGGAAAAGTAATTCGGTACCTCCGCGAGGTATTCACTCACTTTTTTGTCGCTTTTGGAGATAATTTCCAGCAAGCGCGCGGAGACATACACTGCGTCATCGTAGCCATAAAAACGGTCTTTGATGAACAAATGCCCGCTCATTTCGCCGCCGACGGGCGCGCCGGTTTCCTTCATTTTGCCTTTGAGCAGGGAATGCCCGGTTTTCCACATCAGCGGCTTGCCGCCGAGCTTTTCGATGGTTTCCGGGAGCGCCTGTGAGCATTTGACGTCGAAGACAACCTCGCCGCCGGGATAATCCTTGAGGATTTGGATGGCAAACAGCAGCAACAGGCGGTCTCCGAAAATGACATTGCCATTTTCGTCCACCACGCCGATGCGATCGGCGTCGCCGTCATAGCCGATACCCAATTCCGCGCCGGTTTCTTTCACTTTGGCGATCAAATCCCGGATATTTTTTAGCACGGTGGGATCGGGATGATGATTGGGAAAACGTCCGTCCGGCTCGCAAAAAAGCATGGTTGCATCCACGCCCAACCGTTTGAATAATTCACAGGCAACCAGCGAGCCCGCGCCATTTCCGCAATCGATGACCACTTTTACCGGCCGCTCCATCTTCAACCGCCCGGTGATGTCGTTGTAATATTCTTCATAAAGATCATACGTTACGGCTTTGCCTGGCCCGGTCTCAAAGTCGTTGTTTTCAATAATTTTACGAATTTTTTGAATTTCCCCGCCAAAAACCGGGTCCGTGCCCAGCGACAGTTTAAACCCGTTAAATTCGGGCGGATTGTGGCTGCCGGTAATCATCACGCCGGCTTGCACGTCTAATTTGTAAAGCGAGAAATATTGCATGCCGGTGGGAACCGCGCCCAAATCGATCACATTAACGCCGGTGGAAAGCAACCCCTTTTGCAGCGCCTTGCTCAATCGCTTGGTGTGCAGGCGAACGTCGCCGCCCACGCTTATGGCTTTGGCGCCGTTTCCTAAAAAATATGTGCCGTATCCCTTGCCTAACAGTTCAACGGTTTCATCGGTCAA
>CAYVDX010000510.1:0-3800 GCA_964450485.1 uncultured Calditrichaceae bacterium | reverse complement strand
TATACTCGTTAAGGTTTAAAAGCAGCTTTTTTATCGTTGATTTGGGGATTCCTGCATACGCAGAGCCTGCCAAAAAAGCTCAAACCTTAACCCTTAATGAGTATATGTTTGTGATCGAGTAAAATTGGGATGGAAAATGGATGTTGCTTACCTTGACAATGTTAAATTAGACCCTAATAGGTTTATATTATTAAACTTATCTCCGCTTGGGGATATGAAAAACCGTTGAAACGGTTACGGAAATTAAATATATATGTGATACCACCGGATTGAAACCCGGTGTTACGGAAAACCACGATGACCTGGCAAGCTATTATTATGACGTTCTTGAAACAGTCGAATATCCTGAATCAGTAATACAAGGTCATAAAGGAACTTTTAAGACAGCTAAAAATATTTCTAAACATAAATGGCTTGTCGTTATTTATAAAGAGCTTTCAGGGAATGACGGCTTCATTATCACGGCATATTTTTTGTCAAAGAAACCAAAAGGAAAAATAATATGGCGACGGTAACTTTAAAGAATAAAGCTGAAGATTTTGTAAAACGTTGTATGACCATGGCCGCTGATATTATAAATCTTCCGGTAGAGCGTATGTGGATAGATTATGATCGCGAGGCAGATGTATTGTATCTAAGCTTTCGGAAACCAAAACGGGCCAAGGAAACAATCGAAACCGATGACGATATATTGATCAGAAAAGACGGAAAAGAAATTGTCGGATTAACAATATTACATGCAAGCACCCGGCATTGAGAAAGACGATCGCTCCATTATCCAAGTTTCTTATTCCTTACTTTCACACAACCAAGAAAAACAAATGGCATTTATCAAATATATTCCCGAAGATCAAATTCCCGAAAAAGACCGCGTGGCGGATAAAGACAATATCCTGCGAATCCATACCGTTCACAGCAAGGTGATGCGCCAGCATTACGAGCTTTACCTGGAAATTATGCGGCGAAAAAGCCCGCTTAGCCGCATTCAACGGGAAATGATCGCTGTGCTGGTTTCTTCGCTGAATCATTGCCATTACTGAACCGTGCATCACGGGGCGGGTCTCCGTAAGCTGTTGGCAAAAGATGGAATGGCGGATTCCGAACAGGAAACGCTGATCGCGGCGTTGTGCGATGATTATCAAAAAGCGGCGCTCACGCCCGCTGATCTGGCAATGCTGCGCTACACCGAAAAGCTGACCCTGACGCCCGGCAACATCACCGGCGAAGATGTGGCCGCCCTGCGCAACGCCGGTTTTGACGACCGCGGGATTCACGACATCTGCACGATTGTCGCTTATTTTGCCTTTGTCAACCGCATCGCCGACGGATTGGGCGTCGAGTTGGAGCCGCGGTTTGAGTGACTGCCCCTCGTTCCACGCTCCGCGTGGAATGCCATATCTGGACGCTCTGCGTCCCTAAAGTATCTAAATTTATGACAATTGCAGAAATTGTATGACGCAGAGCGTCACAGTCATTCATTCCACGCGGAGCGTGGGACGAGCGAGAAAGGAAGGTTATGAAATATTCGCAATTTTTGTTATTCACGATCACGCTGACGGTTTTGGCAATTTCACAAGCCACGGCACAAAAAACCATCACGTTTCCATCGCAAGACAGTTTGCTGATTACCGCCGATACCTACATCGCGCACACGGATAAAAAAACGCCGCTGATTGTGCTGTTTCATCAAGCCGGGTGGAGCCGCGGGGAATACCGGGAAATCGCCCCGAAGCTGAACGCATTGGGTTTCAACTGCATTGCCGTGGATCAACGCTCCGGCAAGGGCGTCAACGACGTGCGCAACGAGACTGCCCAACGCGCTGAAAAAGCCGGAAAAAGCACCACGTACCCGGATGCCCGGCAAGACATGATCGCCGCGTTAAAATATGCCCGCCGGCATTATGCCGACGATAAATTGATCGCCTGGGGCAGCTCGTATTCGGCGGCGTTGGTGCTGCAAATCCTTGGCTCGCAGCCGGATTTGGCGGACGGAGCGCTCTCCTTTTCGCCCGGCGAATATTTTTCGCGTTTCGGCAAATCAAACACCTGGGTTCGCGACGCCGCAAGGCATATCAAAATACCGGTTTTCATTACATCCGCGAAGCGGGAAAGCGACAGTTGGTCGGCAATTTTCGCGGCGATTCCTTCAAAAAACAAAACCGCCCACCTTCCGTCCACAGGGGGGAACCACGGCTCGCGCGCGCTTTGGGAAAAATTTGACGATAACGCTGACTATTGGGAAGCCGTGACGACATTTTTGAAAACGAATTTTCTGAATTGACCCAACTTTTCCCGGTTATTTTGCGTTTTGAACAAAAAAAATTTGGCTATTTCAAAGAAACGTCGTAAACTTGTTATAACGAGGAACAGTTCACCTTTTAGAAGTTCGACGGTCTATAACAACAAGAATTCGCCATGAGTAGCGGCAAACAACGACAGAATGATCAGGCGCCCATCAAAGGGCTTTTGATCGATATTGACGGCGTGCTTTATATCGAGAAGCAGGCGATCAAAGGCGCGGTGGAGGCCATTCGCTATTTGCAAAAGCATCGCTTTCCCTTCCTTTTAGCGACCAACACCACCCGCAGAAGCCGCTTTTCCCTGAGAAATAATTTACAACGATTGGGTTTTAAAGTAAATTTAGAGCAGATTTATTCCGCTCCCTTTGCGGCCGCCCAATGGCTAAAGTCCCATCAAGTGCAATCGATCAGCCTGTTTGTAAAAGGCGATACCTACCGCGAATTTAAGGCATTCCGCAATACCACGAATCATCCCGAATACCTGGTCATCGGCGACATCGGCGAAGACCTGACTTATGACAAGCTGAACCAGGCGTTCCGGCTGGTCGTTAATGGCGCAAAGATGCTGGCGCTGCAAAAAAATCGCTGTTGGCAGCGCAGCAGCGGACTTTCGATTGACACCGGCGCAATTGTCGCCGCGCTGGAATATGCCACGGAAAAAAAAGCGACTTTGATCGGCAAGCCCAGCCCGGCATTTTTTGAACATGCGGTGAAACAGTTAGACCTTCCCGCGGAAAATGTCGCCATGATCGGCGATGATTGGGAATCGGACATCGTGGGCAGCGTAAAAGCCGGGCTGCAGGCTATTGCGGTGGAAACCGGCAAATTCAAACGCACGCCCAAAAGGCGAACCAAGCATTCCGCAACAGTGATTTTGCCATCGATTGCCGAACTCCCGGATTATATCGAATCACGGCTCAAAGTGATGCAAACGAATAAATAACGAATAAATCATGAAAAACAATCACAATGCCGCGGCAGAATCATGGGATCGATTTTTTCCACCGCGTTTTGTTGATTTTCCCGCCCTTTATGTAAAAAATTAATTCGCTTTATATCCGCGCATTCCTTATCTTTTCCCCGGCGTTAACGAATTCTTTTTCCTCATTTTATCCCGGATCGCTTATGAAATCTGCAATCTACCAACAGCTTTTGAAAATTTCCGAAGACAATCGCGCCGGGTTTATTCTATTGCTGGATCCGGACAAACTGCCGTTGGATCGCCTGCAAAAACGGATTGATCATGCCGTTGCCGCCGGCGTCGATGCGTTTTTTGTCGGGGGAAGCCTGCTGCACGGGCAGGATTTCGACCGCATTGTTTTGGAATTAAAAAAAACCGCCGCGGATCGCCCGGTGATCATCTTTCCGGGGAGCCTGTTTCAAATTTCCCGGCACGCCGACGCCATTTTATTTCTCTCACTGATTAGCGGGCGCAATCCCGAATATCTCATCGGCAGCCAGGCCGCGGCTGCGCCGATCATCCAAAAAATGGGCTTGGAG
>CAYVDX010000509.1:0-3812 GCA_964450485.1 uncultured Calditrichaceae bacterium | reverse complement strand
CACAAAACCGGCGGGCGGAATAACCAGGGACGAATTACGGCCTGGCAGCGCGGGGGCGGACATAAAAGAAAATATCGTCGGATTGATTTCAAACGCAACAAACGCGATGTGCCGGCCAGGGTAAAGGCGATTGAGTATGATCCGAATCGCAGCGCGAGTATTGCCCTGCTGGCATACGCGGATGGGGAAAAGCGTTACATCCTTGCGCCGGACGGGTTGAATGTCGGCGATACGGTAATGGCTGGTGAAAAAGCAGAAGTCAAGGTGGGAAATGCCCTGCCGCTCGACAATATTCCGCTGGGGATGTCAATCCATAATATTGAAATGATTCCCGGAAAAGGCGGTCAGGTTGCCCGAAGCGCCGGTGCAAGCGTGCAGTTGATGGCAAAAGAAGGAAAATACGCATTGTTGAAAATGCCATCCGGTGAAATTCGCAAATTTCGGAGAGAGTGCTACGCGACCCTGGGAAGCGTGGGTAATTCCGATCATTTTAATGTTTCTTATGGAAAAGCAGGCCGACGGCGTTGGCTGGGGCGGCGCCCCAACGTGCGCGGCGTGGTGATGAACCCGATTGATCACCCGATGGGCGGCGGGGAAGGAAGGTCTTCCGGTGGGCGTCACCCGTGTTCCCCCTGGGGGCAGTTGGCGAAAGGATTAAAAACCCGCAAAAAAAATAAAGCGTCCAATTCACTTATTGTTAAACGTCGTAAGTAAAGGAAGTCAGCATGGCCAGATCGCTTAAAAAAGGCCCGTTTATTGACGGCAAGCTTTTCAAAAAAGTTGATGAGTTAAACAATAGCGGGCAGAAGAAAGTAGTCAAAACATGGGCAAGGCGCAGCACCATTCCGCCGGAGTTCGTCGGGCACACCATAGCGGTACACAACGGCATCAAGTTCATTCCGGTTTATGTGACAGAGAACATGGTGGGGCATAAATTGGGCGAATTTTCTCCGACACGTACTTATCGCGGCCATGCCGGGAGTAGATCTGAAAAGAGATCAAAAGTCAGGTAACCCTTTAATCTTGGAAATGAATTATGGAAGCAGTGGCAAGACAAAAATACGTAAAGTCGTCGCCGTTAAAGGTGCGGCAAGTTATCGGTTTGATCAAAGACAAAAATGTGGAAGAAGCGCTGAGTGTTTTGCATTACACGCCAAAGCGTGCCGCAAAAGCCGTTGAGCTTGTGCTGCGATCCGCGGTCGCGAATTTCTTTCAAAATGAAGATGCCCAGGGCTTGTCCCCGGACGAGCTTTACGTCAAAAGCGTTAATGTTAATCAAGGACCGGCATTGAAGCGCTTCCGTCCAATGTCGATGGGGCGTGTCGGAAAAATCCGGCGGCGCACCAGCCATATAACCGTTGTCATAGAAGATAGAAAATAATATAGATTTTGGAGGTAAGTTTTGGGTCAAAAGACGAATCCGATTGGTTATCGCCTGGGCTTTATTAAAACCTGGAATTCTCAGTGGTTTGACGAGAAAAATTATGCGGAGAAACTCAATGAGGATTTACTGATTCGCAAATATATCCGCAAACGGATGAGCGATGGTGCAATTTCAAAAATCGGCATCGAGCGAACGGCGCGTCGGGTTCTGATTACCATTCATACCGCGCGACCGGGCGTGGTTATCGGTAAAAAAGGCTCGGAAGTTGACAAGCTGAAAGAAGAGTTAAAAAAGCTGGTAAAAAAAGAAATTCAGATCAACATCAACGAAGTCAAGCACCCTGAAGCAGACGCTTACCTGGTCGGGCAAAATATTGCGCGTCAATTGGAAGGGAAAGTCTCCTTTCGGCGCGCCATGAAACGCGCGCTTACTTCGGCAATGCGCCTGGGCGCCGAAGGCATCAAAATTCAATGCTCCGGCAGGCTTGGCGGCGCGGAAATGGCGCGCCGGGAAAGCTATAAGCAAGGGCGGATTCCCCTGCATACACTGCGCGCGGATATCGATTATGCAACCGTGACGGCAATTACAACTTATGGCTGTATTGGGGTTAAGGTCTGGATTTATAATGGTGAAGTAATTGGAATGAATCAGTAGAGGAAGATCGCCATGTTAATGCCAAAAAAAGTAAAATATCGCAGACATCATCGCGGGCGCAAAAGAGGCAATGCGATGCGTGGAAACACTGTCGCTTTTGGGCAATATGGATTAAAAACGCTGGAAGCTCACTGGATAACCAGCCGGCAAATTGAAGCCGCGCGTGTAGCGATGACCCGCTACATTAAACGCGGCGGCAAGGTCTGGATTCGGCTTTTCCCGGACAAGCCGGTAACCAAAAAACCGGCGGAAACACGCATGGGCAAGGGAAAAGGTTCTCCGGAATATTGGGTCGCCGTGGTGAAACCCGGACGTGTCATGTTCGAGTTAGCCGGCGTTCCCGAAGATATTGCCAAAGAAGCGATGCGTCTGGCCGCGAACAAACTGCCTGTGAAAACAAAATTTGTAACGCGCAAAGAGGTTGGAGAATAAACATGAAAACTTCGGAATTAAGAGCTTTGCCCGGAGCGGAGTTAAAGCAACAGTTGAGCGATTTGCTGGATGAATTGTCGAATTTGCGCATTCAAAAAGCAACGCATCAACTAACCAATCCCGGCAAAATTCGAGAAGTAAAACGGGACATCGCCCGCCACAAAACCCTGTTGCGTGAATATGAATTGGGCGTTTCCAAACCAAAAGAATCATAAAGTAAGTGATGGTGAGAAATGGATAGAGCTATTCGTAAAAATCGCGTCGGGTTTGTCGTAAGCGATAAAATGGATAAAACAGTTGTGGTTGCCGTGGAACGGTTGGTAAAACATCCATTATATAAAAAATACATCAAGCAAACGACCAAATTTAAAGCGCATGACGCGGAAAACGACTGTAAAATTGGCGACAAGGTGAAAATTGTTGAAACGCGCCCCTTGAGTAAAACCAAACGCTGGCGGGTTGTGGATATTATTGAGAAAGCGAAATAATTTAAAAAGTTGAGGTTTTTATCATGGTTCAGGAACAAACCCGTTTATCCGTTGCTGATAATTCCGGCGCGAAAAAAGTGATGTGCATACGCGTGTTAGGCGGATCGGGCAAAAAATTTGCTTCCGTGGGCGATATAATTGTGGTGTCGGTAAAAAGTGCGATTCCCAACGCGCCGGTGAAAAAAGGAGAGGTTTCGCGCGCCGTGGTTGTGCGCACCAAAAAAGAGGTTCGCCGCAATGATGGTTCCTACATACGTTTTGATGAAAACGCCGCGGTGTTATTGGACGGCCAAGGTGAACCCCGCGGAACCCGTATATTTGGCCCCGTTGCGCGTGAATTGCGCGAAAAAGAGTTTATGAAAATTGTCTCATTAGCGCCTGAAGTGTTGTAAGGATAAGGAATGGCATTATGAAAAAAATTAAAAAGAACGATACCGTTTTGATCATCTCCGGGAACGATCGCGGCAAGCAGGGAAAAGTGCTGAAGGTCTTTCCGGCAACGAATAAAATTATTGTTGAAGGGGTAAGTTTTGTCAAAAAGCATCAGCGCCCCACCCAACAATTGCCCCAGGGCGGAATTATGTCGATTGAAGCGCCGATCCATGTTTCCAATGTGAAGTTAGTGGCGCCGAAAAGCGGCGTCGCAACCCGCGTCGGTTTCAAGATTTTGAAAGACGGCACAAAGGTGCGTGTATGTAAACATCCGGACGCCAACAATGAAGAAGTTATATAATTATTTGAAAATATTTAAGTAAGGTTTGATAAAATGAGCAGCTATATACCCAGGCTTAAAAAAACTTTTAGCGAAGAGATCGTGCCTGCTTTGATGAAGCGTTTTGGATACAAAAATGTTA
>CAYVDX010000508.1:0-3812 GCA_964450485.1 uncultured Calditrichaceae bacterium | reverse complement strand
GGGATATTGCCGGATCGCGAAGCCAGACCATTCGCATGCCGGAGAACCCGGGGAGATTCTGGTTTGTCAAGGAACCGGCCGGTCGCTATCTGCTGATCGATGATTTTGAGGTGGAAAACAACACCTCCGCCCGCCCGGACGCCTATTATCGCGGCATGTTGGACAGGTTGCTGCCGACCTTGGGAGAAAATTATTCATATTGGAATATCGAAGCGGATTTCCCTTCATCGCAGACCCAATTCGTGGAAACGCTCAAGCTATTTGACCGGGTGATTTGGTACACGGATGTGATTCAAACCAGTGATCCGCATTTCATTTTCGCCCAGGAAGCGATCCCGGCATTGCGCAAAAACGGGGGAAAGATCATTTACACGGTGCAATTTAACAGCGCCTTTGGCGCCCAGGGCGATCCGCTGGGTTTTGCGCCGGTGGATTCGTTGGGAAAATCGTTCAATTTTATCGCCGCAAATCAAATTTATTATCCCGATCCAACCTTTGCTGCGCAATTTCCGGCCCTGCCGCCGCTTCCGGAGCTGAAAGTATCCAGTTTCGTGGTTGGGCTGATCGCTTTAAATCCCAATGCCGCCGCCGTGCCCATGTATCGCTTTGACGAGGCAAATACAGATGATGATCCCATATTTGTCATCGCCGGGCGCAACGACAACACCGGCGAATATGATTTTGTTTTCTCCGGCACGCCCTTGCATTTTTTGCGGGGGAATAATAATTTGGATTCGCTATTCGAGATCATTTTACGGGATTTGTTTTAGTGAAGATCGTGTTTGAGTGTCAGGGTGTTCCAGTGTTGTCGTGTTGAGGTGAAAAAAACCGCTGCGTTTAGTTTTACAACACAGTAAAACTAAAACACTAAAACACTCTAAATATTTAAAACAAAGATACTTACGAGTTTATCATTATGAAGAATTTTCGAGTTTGCATATTTCTTTTACTATTATTGACCGTGCTATTGAACGCCCAGGACACCGGCGTCATCCGCGGCGTCATCACCGACCGGGCAAACGGCGAATCCCTGGTCGGCGTAAATGTGCTGGTGAAAGGCACTTACTATGGCGCGACAACTGATGCTGACGGATTTTATGTGATACCAAATGTTGCACCGGGCGAATATACGCTCGAAGTGTCATATATCGGTTATAAAGTGGTTCAGAAAACCGCCATCCAGGTGAAAACCGGGGAAACCCTCACACAGAATTTTTCACTGGTTTCCTCTCCACTGGCGTTGGGGCAGGAAGTGGAAGTGATAGGTAAAAAACCGTTGCTGGATTTGGAAGGAACCGGAACGGTCAGAAGCCTTTCCGCGGAAGATATCGAGAATACCATTGCCAACGATGCCATGCAATTGGTCAGCCAGCAGGTGGGCGTGGTGGAGCAGGACAACGAAATCCACATCCGCGGCGGACGCACCTATGAGGCGCAATATTTGCTTGACGGCATTTCCGTGCAAGACCCGCTCTCCGGCACCGGTTTTGGCCTGAATATCAGCGCAAATGCCATCGAGGAGGTCGAGGTCCTTACCGGCGGTTTTAAAGCGGAATACGGACAGGCAACCTCCGGTATTGTAAATGTTAAGACCAAAACCGGGAAAGACAAATTAGAAGGGTTTTTGTCCTATAAATCCGATCACCTCGGTATTTCCGGAAACAGCGACGCCAGTTTTAATACCGATCATATCGAGTTTAATCTCAGCGGAAAAGAGCCGATTACCGGCTCACTTTTGCCCTGGGTAAAGCTAAATATTCCCGGGAATATCTATTTTTTTATGAACTTTTATGCTTTTTTATCGGACGACTTTACCCGCGCAACCGCCCACCAATTACGTTCATCCATCAGCCCGCGCGTAAATTTATTCGGACGGAATTTATTTGACGAAACGACATTTGCGCCGCGTCAAAACAACAACTGGTCCGCGCTGCTAAAATTGACCTGGAAAATCGCTCCGAAATATACCCTCACGTTTGCCTACAATCGCTCGCTGGCGATCAATCAAAATACCCAATCGTTGCAAACCAACCTGGAATTTGTGGAGCCTAATCCCGGCTTTCCCTATCGTTTTTCCAAAAATCTGGACAATTTTAACACGTTCACGCATGACAATGAGCAGACCTCCCTGACCTGGCAACACACGCTCAACAAAAGCACCTTTTATGAATTGCGCCTGAGCCGGTTTTATGCCCATCTCCGCGCGGATTGGGACGGCAAGCATTGGTCGGAATACACCCAGGCAGTGGATGTGACGCGCCTGCCGGTGCAATACTTCAATCCCGGCAGCGATCCGGACAAAGTCCGGGTCATCCCCGGCGACGGCTTTTTTGATTTTGGCAATGCCAACACCTGGCACGACCACTACGTTGATGAGTACACGCTCAAAGGCGACGTCACCAGCGTTGTGAACGATATTCACACGATTAAAGCCGGGTTTGAGTCGGCGTTCAAGGAGATGCAGTTGGTCGAAATTGCCGATCCATCGGTGGAAGGCGGATTTGGCTCCAGCCAGGATATTTATCGTGTGAACCCGGCCGACGGGGCATTTTATTTGCAGGATGACATCAAATTCAAAGGCTTCTTTTTAGACGCCGGGGCCCGTTTGGACTGGTGGATGCCCGGCAAGTTTGTGGATGACGCGGTTTTCGGAGAAAATTCACAATTTACAGAAGGATTGCAGCAGCAATATCGCGATGAGACCATTGGGATATTCGGACATCGCTTCAAAGCCCGGCTGATGCCGCGGCTGGGCGTATCTCATCCGGTGTCCAATAACATGATGCTCTTTTTCAATTACGGGCATTTTTCAAAACGGCCCAAACCGCAATTTGTTTACGCCAAGCTGGGCGCTTCACGATTTAAGTCCGCGTTTCAAAAGTTCGGCAATCCCACTTTAGACCCGGAAACCAGTGTAAAATATGAACTGGGCGTAAGATACAAACTCTCCGAAAACGATGTGGTAAGCCTGAACGCCTATTACAATGATATTTATGATTATGTCCAGACCATATCGGTACCCCAGGTACGACGGGGAATCGACGGCGTCACTTACATCAATCTCGATTATGCCCGCGGCCGCGGTTTGGAATTCGAATACAAAACCCGTTTTGGTCGCTTTTTTTCAGGAAATATCAATAGCAGCTATTCCATCATCACTTCCAAATCATCGTCTTCGGATGATGGCTTGCTATTGCAGCAAAAATTGCTCTTGGAACGCCCCATCAAAGAAGTCTTTGCCCGCTGGGATCGCCCCTGGCAGGTTTCCGCAAACTTTACAACGAACGTGCCAAAAGGCGAAAAATTCAATTTGTTCGGCTTAAAGCTGCCCGGAAACTGGTTGCTGAACATACGGTTCTTTGCCCAGGCTGGCCGGCGTTACACACCCGCCTTATTCAATGGTATTCGCGAAAATGACGGGCGACCCATTTATAACACGACCATTGATCAGACCGAATTCTTTAGCAAAATTGGCAAACACTGGCAATGGACGGATTTGAGTTTTACAAAATATTTTGAAATTTCCAAACTGCAATATGGATTGTACCTGGAAATCAAAAATGTGTTTAATGATAAAAATCCCACCATTATTAACCCGGTCACCGGAGACGCCTATCACATTGGCGATGATGTTCCTGAAAGTTGGAATGACCCGCGTTTCCCGGATGTTTTTTTTCCTATTTCCTCACCATTTCCCTCCAACCCGGCGCGTTTCCGAACGCCGCGGAATATTCGGCTTGGCTTTTTTGTGGAGTTTTAAAGGGTGTAGATTCCATTTTACGTAGTTTATGAAAGTAATATGTCACTCCCGG
>CAYVDX010000507.1:0-3815 GCA_964450485.1 uncultured Calditrichaceae bacterium | reverse complement strand
CCAATCCACGCTGTCTGCTTTGTCGCGATAAATCATTCGATTGTAAAAACGCGAGCGAACGTCGTCCACGCATTCCAGCGCCTCGGAAACGTGCAGATACGGCATTTTCAGATCGCGCATTTTTTTCGGCGGCGCAAATCCAAAAACGGCGCTGAGTTTGAAAACACCGGCCGGGCTTTTGCCGTCGCCTTCGCGCTTGGCCGGCATTTCCGTGACGCTTTGCGAATGCAAACCGATGCCCCAGCCCAGGCCCTTTTTGCCCACAACCACGGGGTTTTCGCCGGAAACCGGCTGCCAATCCGTATCATTTGCCGACCGCTGAAATCGATATAATTTTCCCTGGAAATCATCCGGGGAAGGGGTGATTACTAAAATCATTTGTTGGCAATTTTTGGGAACCGGCGGCGCGGCGGTTAAAATGGCGCTAAAAGTCAGCAATATCGTTAAAAAAAGAAACGGGTAAATCATTCGTCGGGGGGAATTATTTGATTTCATCAGCATGTTTTTTAACATATTATTAATATTTAAATTAGCAGCAAGGATTAGATAGACAAATCACGACGCATCGTACGCCTGTTTTAACCAGCCGATCAACGCGGCATCGACCTCTTTTTTATCCGACAGCCGCACGCGATGGCTGACCATGGCGTTGAAACTTCCCGATGCTTCCAGTCGCCCGGTGGGCGCAACGCCTTTCAGGTTGATGCCGACATCCACGCGGGTTTTGGTGGAGGGCTGCACAATGGCGAACTGTTTTTTCCGGCGCAGGCTGACATACGCTTTTTTCGGGGCAATTTCCACGTCGCCGCCGAATTTTTTTACCGCATCGATGATCAAATCATAAATCGGGCGCAACGCGGCTTTGGGACCGGCGTACTGCGCGGCGATCAAATCATTTTCCCGCGCGACTGAGCCGGCGTCCGAGCGAAAGGTTTTATGCGCGATAAAATTTGCATAGCCATACGTCAAGCCATGTTCGTCCTTCAAGTAATTTATTAACGCGCGATGTTTATCGATCTTGCCGGCTTTGGCAATTTTGATCCACTCATCCAGCGATTTACCGGTTTTGTTCGCCAGGTTTTGAATCATTACTGCTTCCATTTCCGCGGCTGTCTTTGACATTTTCTCCCCTATTTATAATTTTTCGATACTCATGTAGCCCAAAAAATCGTTCCTTAGCCTTTAAATGCGTCATTGAGTATAGCACATCTGAAGGATGATGTCAAATATTTTTGTCGCGTGTATGCTCCTGCCCGGTAACGATTCACATGGCGTTAAAAAATCGCAATAAAATAAAAAAAACGGTTGATACCATGGGCTTATTAAACATATATTTTATATTTAAATATGTCTATAGATAAATCATGCTGAGGGTAGTATGGAATTGCGCAGAGAAAAGTTGGAAATGGCCGCCGATATGCTAAAAGCGATTGCCCACCCAACCCGAATCGCCATTATCAATTTGCTGGAAAACAGCAAGCGTTTGACCGTGACGGAAATATTTGAGACATTGGGCATCGAGCAAGCGGTGGCGTCGCATCACCTGCGGATTCTGAAAGACCGCGGCGTGCTGGTCAGTGAAAAAGACGGCAAAAAACGCCACTATTTTTTAAAACACGACCGCCTGAGCCAAATTGTTGATTGCATTGACAAGTGCACGGTTTAAGCGATTGCGATGAAAGCAAAATGCTTTTATTGAATACCCAACCGGAACAAATCAGAACCAAACAGATTTTTCAAAAAGTAGTGGCATGGCGCGCCATGCTACTACTGAGTGATTAGTAAATTTAATGGCCGAAAGATGAATAACTCAAGTAGCATTAAAAAACGAGAAGGGCATAAATTATGCAATCAAAAGCAACAACCCCTGACGCATATATGCGGGAAATACCGGCGGAGCGAAAAGCCGCGTTCACCCAACTGCGGGAAACAATTTTGACAAATCTTCCCGATGGATTTCAGTAAACAATGAACTATGGAATGATTGGCTATGTGGTGCCGCACAGCATTTACCCGGACGGCTATCACTGCTTGCCGGAATTGCCGCTGCCGTTTGTGAACATCGCCTCGCAGAAAAATTTTATCGCGCTGTATCACATGGGACTTTACGCCGACCCGGAAATTCTGGACTGGTTCGTCAGCGAATATCCGAAGCACAGCGAGCGCAAGCTGGACATGGGTAAAAGCTGCATTCGCTTTAAAAAGCCGGAACAGATTCCCTTTGACTTAATCGGGGAATTGATGCAAAAAATCAGCGTCGATGACTGGATTGCTGCGTATGAAAAAAATATAAAACGGTGATCGGGCGTTATGAAAAAAAACACCGTGGATGAATATATTCAAAAGCAGCCGCGCTGGCAGACGGCGTTGAAACTGCTGCGAGAGATTGTCCTGTCAATGCCGTTAAAAGAAACCGTCAAGTGGGGCGGACCGGTTTATACGTTGGACGGCAAGAATTTGATCGGGCTGGGCGCGTTTAAATCGTATGTGAGTATCTGGTTTTTCCAGGGCGCATTGCTGGCGGATAAGCACGGGAAATTAATCAACGCGCAGGAAAATAAAACCCGGGCCATGCGTCAGTGGCGCTTCAATTCCGTGGAAGAAATTCAGGCGTCGGCGGAGACGATCAAAGCATATCTGCTTGAGTCAATTGAATTGCAGCGGCAAGGCAAATCCATCAAACCGCTGCGGAACAAACCGTTGGTGATTCCCGAAAAGCTGGCGGCGCGGTTATCACAAAATCCACCGTTAAAGGCGAATTTTGAAGCGCTTTCCAAATCGAAACAGCGGGAATACGCCGAATATATTTCCGAGGCAAAACGCGAGGAAACTCAACAAAAACGGCTGGAGAAAATTATCCCGATGATTTTAACGGGCGTTGGTTTGAACGATAAATACAGAAAATGAACAACAAAGTACCATCTTTTCGCAAAATAAATTCCACCAAACCTGATTCTTTCATACCTTTTTGCGGAAAAATTTTGAGTAAAGCAACTGTTTTTTATGAACTTACTTGCTTTGTCAATGGGCGCATGACAAATTGCACTTTGGACATATTATTGAAACCGTTGAAACGGTTTGATAGTTTATATAAACTCTTATTATCACCGGGCTTAAGCCCGGTGTTAATGAGAAAAGAAAACCGGATAGCCGTTTCAACGGCTTACCATGGTGCAATTTGACATGCGTCCTTTGTCAATCAACGATGCGGCGCTTACCCTGATTCATGGAGCCCCCCCCGCCGGAACTGAACGCGGCATTCTCCCGCGCGGAAATTCCCTACCTCAATGAACCTTGGTATTGTTGAGCGGAGCCGCTGGAAGAGCAGTTTGCTCGAATATTGTGATTGGGTTGGTATGTGCGATTTAACCGACAAGGTTGGCGGGGGGCAAACTGAACAAAAACAACAAATTAACAAAACCAAACACAACCACAAAACTTGAGGCAAAACTACAATATTAAAAAGTGAGGATTTAAATATCCTTGCCTTAGGAAAGCGTATTAGGTAAGATTCCCGGCATCAACGTGTGTATTTCCTGCTTCTGATTTGCTTTCAATTTTTTTCTGCTCTTTTTATCAGCTTTAATATAATCTCTAATTTTTTGGATTTCTTCTTGTGAAAGAGGTTTTGGATCAACAAAAAAATCCATTTCCAGTGGCTCTTTTATCAGTCCCATAATTTTACTCCTTAAAATAAATCTCTATTAATTTTTGCGCTGAAAATGAGTTAGATTTTCCACTTCCTCGTTTTATTACTTTCTTTGTATTTGTGTAGCATCAATATTTTGGAAAACACAATGCCGGGTGTATTACCA
>CAYVDX010000506.1:0-3818 GCA_964450485.1 uncultured Calditrichaceae bacterium | reverse complement strand
CGCCAACAGCAATTTCTCTTCCAATGCCGCCCGAAAGGGCGCCAGCCCATGCAGTTTTAGCGGCAGCCACATTCGCAGCCCGCGAAAATGTTTGCTCAATTCCGGCGAGACATCCGCCGGTGATATTTCGCCCGGCAATGCTTCGGCGTCCTGCATGTAATTGGCGAAATAATGATGCGACGTCATCATGGATTGGCGGTCTTTCACTAAAACCGCCCCGAGACCGTAGGGCAAAAACAGGGTTTTGTGCGGATCCATCACAATCGAATGCGATTTTTCCATGCCGCGCAGCAATTTGCGACCTGTTTCACACAGCGCAAAAAAAGCGCCGTACGCGCCGTCGATGTGATACCGGAGTCGTTCATTTTCAGCGATGTCGCCGATGTCCGCCAGCGGATCGATCATTCCGGCGTCGGTCGCGCCGGCCGCTGCCGTAACCAGCCAGGGATTCAACCCGGCTTTTCGATCGGCGGTAATCGCGGCGGCCAGTGCATCGGGTTTCATTCGATAGGCATCATCCATTGCCACCTCGCGTTTGATGATTTCCGCCAATCCGGCAATCCGCAGCGCTTTACCAATACAGTGATGCGCCTGCGCACTCAAATAAATCACCGAACGGGGAATATCCGCTGATTTCAGCCCGGCAGCATCCCGGGCCGTGACAATTGCCGTCAAATTGGCAATGCTGCCTCCGGAAAGCAGCGCGCCCCCGCTATTTTCAGGGTAACCGACAAGTTCAGCCATCCATTTGATGAGCATGTTTTCCATTTGCACCGCCCCGGGCGAGGCAAAGTAAACCCCGGCATAACGGTTGGTCACAGCGGCGAGATAATCGCCTAACGCCCCGGAATAGACACCGCCGCCGGGAATATAGCCGAGGTGCCTGCCGGACGCGGTGTTAATCCCCGGACGATCCAGATGTTGCGCCAGTAAATTCAGCAGCGTTTCGATGTGCGCGGGCGCATCGCTGATTGGCGACGCCCAGTCCGGATCAGGGGACGATTCCGGTAAATTGTATGCGTTTGCCTCAGGCAGACGGTTTAAAAATTCATGCGCGTATCCCAAAACAGCCGCATTGATCGCCTTGCGGCGTGCTGCTGAAGGTTCAAGCATACGACTGATTTTTTCTAAGTTTCTGACGCTTTCCCGCATTCTGCCATTCTCCATTTTTTCACTGTGATCGGCTACATTTTCGGAAGCGAATAAAAATTATGACGAATTCGCAGATTTTTTTTTATATTACCGGCGATCAATACCCATTATTTACCCGGTTTCCGTTTTGAATTAAACGATGAAAACGCTTTAAAACAATGGGCTATTTCATAAAATTCGCAACATCCGGCAGTAATACCTTTTTACGCGGGAGCGTAACATCGCCAGTTATACTTTTTATTCTGAACATGATCAAGAGAACGTGTTTCCAACGCTGAAACGGCTGATTTGCCATCACGATCACGTCAAACAGCTCAATGTGATTTTCCAGCAAATGCGCCACGACAAGACCTATGAGCTGATGCGAGACCCGCTTTTTCAAAGTGATGAAAACGCGACGCAAAAATTAGATAATGCGAATTTTACTTCCCTGATTATTCCGATAGATTTTTCCAAAAATCAAGAGTTATACGATCAAATGTTGAAATTATGCACGGAATTTGATGAACTCATTCAATACTTTTTTCCGCAAATCAAGCCGCAAATAAACCTGGACGCGACGCATATCACGGTGCGCTCTATCGTCGATTTTATCAGCCAGGATGTCGATGAATTGAAGAAATACTTGCCGGTTACCCGGCCAGTTGTGGAAAAATGGTTAAAAGTAATGGGGAAATCCACGCGATTTTATTTTATGGGTTTGTTCTCAAATCTACAGGAAAACAAGGGGCTGTCGGTTGGATTGCGAATTTATCCGAACCTGCCGCTCATCCAAATTATTCGCGGGGAAGTAGCGGAAGCGCTTTATCGGAATAAAAAAGCCATGCCGGTGCGTCCGGAGGCGCAATTTCACACAAGCCTGACCCATTCAACCTTATTACGCGTTCGAAACTTCCATGCGCCGCTATCCGTGGCGTTTATTTTAACATTTAAGGAATGGATCGAACAATACGATACAACCGTGTTCGGCAGCATGTTTAACATCGGATTAGGTGATTTTCGGATACGAAACGGCAAATCAGACAAACTATTGCTAAAAGATGAGAACGGCAGCTGCGTTGGCCGCGAAATTCGTCTCACCTAAAATTTTTGATGAATTAGCCCGGAAATGATACCTGCCCCGGAAGAAATCCCCCCAAAACCGTAAGTTGAAAATAAGTATTTAATTCCAAGAAGAATTGCTTATATTCCCTGCTTAAATGCGAATATGGTAACTTAGTGATGATAAAAATGAATAGAATTGCGCCGCTGTTTGTGATTGTCGCCGCCGCGATTTGGGGAATCGATGGCATCATATTACGACCCGCCTTGTATGGGTTGCCGGTGCCGGTTGTCGTCTTTGTCGAAAGTGTACTTATCACAATTTTGCTCATTCCGGTTTTGATCAGGCATCGTTCGGAATTGAGCGCGTTAAAACGAAATGATTGGCTGGCGTTTATCAGTGTCGCGGTTTTTGGCGGCGTCATCGGAACCATGTCGATCACGCGGGCGCTGTTTTTTGTCAATTATGTGAACCTTTCAGTGGTTGTGTTGATCCAAAAACTACAGCCGGTCATCGCCATAATGTTAGCGGCGATCATGCTGAAAGAGAAGCCCTCCAAACGCTTTTTCCTGTGGGCGGGCTTGGCTGTTGCCGGGGCATATTTAATGACCTTTGGCTTCCATTCGCCGGATTTTGCCGGTGAAAAAACGCTCGAAGCGGTTATGTTTTCCCTGCTTGCGGTCATCGGGTTTGGCTCGTCAACGGTGTTCAGCAAGCGCGCGTTGAGAAATGTGAGTTATGAAATGGGTACTTACCTGCGCTTTGCGCTGACCGCCTTGGTGATGTTTTTTGTTATACTCATTACCCAAAATATTCCCCACATATTTTCGATAAATTCTACCCAAGCGCACATCTTTTTTTTGATCGCGGTCACGACCGGCGGTCCCGCCATTTTTTTGTATTATTACGGATTGAAACGAATCAGCGCCTCCGTTGCCACAATTTGTGAGCTGGCATTTCCTCTAACTGCCGTTATTTTGGAGTATATCATCAGAAAAAATTTACTTGATCCCATCCAAATCGTCGGTGTCGCCATATTATTATACAGCATTTTTCGCGTCACACGGGTTAAGATGGTGACCGTTAGCCCCTAAAAAATCCTTCATTTTTTTGAATATTCTCTCAAGACAGCCCACATTAAGTGCGATTCTATAGTTATTCAAAATTATAGAAATACATTTTTGTGATTTTATTGGAAACGAGGCAGTCAAAAAAGCGTTTACTTACCCCATTCTTAAACGTAAACTGCCGAATGCTAAAGTTTGGCGACCGGCGGTAAATTTGTATCAAAGGACTGGAGAAGGAGATACAAATCGTGAATACCAGGGAAGAACTTAAGTCCGGAAAAAATGAAGCGCTAATTGATCGTGCAAACCGCCTTTTTTTATTTCTTCATGATCTTGCACAGTTACAAACAAAATCAATAAACAACATCTCTCAATACGATAAAGTTTTGTGGTTTGCCGATCTGCCCTCGGAAAAGGGATGCGCCTCTGTTTTTGACACACATCGCGGAATACTACATGGCGCTGATAGCTGGCTTGAAGTGAAAAAGCCCCGCACATCACCCCCGCCGGAAGCGCCCGAACCGTTAAATCCCTGGCTGGATGCCGCCCACCTGAAT
>CAYVDX010000505.1:0-3827 GCA_964450485.1 uncultured Calditrichaceae bacterium | reverse complement strand
TTTTTGCCGTCGCGCATCACGATCATTTCGGTGGGTTTGCCGATTTTGATGGCGTCCAATGCGTAGGTGTAATCGTAAATGTTGGTAATTTTTTGCCCGGCCAGTCCCACGATGATATCGCCGCCTTGCACGCCCGCTTTATCGGCGGGGCCGCCGGATTTCACGCCGGAGAGCTTCACGCCTTCGATCTCCGCGATGTAATCGGGAATGGTGCCTAAATACGCTCGCAGCGAAGCGCGGTCGCCCTGCTCGGAAGCCTTGCGTTCAACTTTGGCGTAATCCGGTGTTTCATCGCTGCGCACTAAATCATACGCGATATTTTTGGCAAAATTGCCGACGCGCACCAGGCCTTCGTAATTCAGGGTTTCCGGGTCGTCCACCGGCCGGTGGTATTCCTGGTGCGAGCCGGTAAAAAAGCCCAGCACCGGCACGCCTTTGGGATAAAACGCCGTCACGTCGGTGGGTTGATACGGGTCATCCACCAGCGACAAATTAAAACCGGCCATCACGTTGCGACGTTCCAGCATTTTTTTCCAGATGTTCGACGAGCCGACGCCCTGGAGGGTCAGGGTATTATTGCGCAGCCGTCCGACCATATCGAAATTCACGTAGGCAACGATTTTTTTTAGCGGAATGGTGGGATTTTCGGCAAAATAAGAGGAGCCGACGATGCCGATTTCCTCGCCCGACCACAGCGCGAAAATGATTCCGCGTTTGAAATCATCCGGTTTTTCCGCGCGCAATTTTGTCAGCGCGGCGGCCGCTTCCATCACCAGCGATGTGCCGGAACCGTTGTCATCCGCGCCATTGTGGATTTGCCCCTGCTCATCCTTGTGCGCCAGCGAGCCGCTGGTGCCGTAGCCCAAATGATCGTAATGCGCGCCCAGCATAATGTATTGGGCGTCTGTCACGCCGTCCGCCGGGGGCAGCAACGCCAGCACATTGTGATCGTGTTTTTTCTCCCGCTTCACCGACGTTTGCAGCGTTACCGCGGCGTTTGTCAGCGGAAAAGTGCTCTCGAAATGGGGGTTTTCGCGATCCAGTTCGGTTTGCACGGTTTTCAAATCTTTTCCGGCCGCGGTAAACAGCGCCTCGGCAACCGCGTTGCTGACGGACGCCACGGGAATGCCCGAATTGCCCATGCTTTGATCAAAACCGAGCCGTACCAATTCCCCGGCGTTCGGCGAATTCGGCCCGGTGACGATCAGCAGGCCTTTTGCGCCGTTTTCCCGCGCAACCAGCGCCTTGTAGCGCAGTCCGGCGTAGCGATTCAAGGCCTGGCGACGCGCCATTTCCACGTCTTCCGGGGCGTAGCGCAGCGCCAGCACGATTTTATCCGTAACATCCAGGTTTTCATAGGAATTGTAACCCTTTCCCGGCTCACCCGGAATTCGCAAACCGTATCCCGCGAAAACCACTTCGCCCTCTACTTCGCCGTTTTCCGAAAATCCCAGCGGGCGAAAATCCGCGTCCAAGGCAAATTCGCGGACGCTGCCGTCGGAAAGCTTGACGCGCAGATGATTTTCATCGGCCAACGCCTTGACGCCGGAGGTGAACGGGAAATCCTGAAAATAGGTATCGTTTTCACCGGCGGGTTTCAGCCCCAGCGATTTGAGGTAATTCGCCAGGTAAAATTCCGCTTTTTTGCTGCCTTCCGAGCCGGTCATTCGTCCTTCCAGCGCGTCCGAGGCCAGGTAGCCGACCTCCGCGCGGAAATCTTTTTCGGTGATTTCCGGGGAAAGGGTTTTCACAATGCCCTTGCCGGCCGGCGCGTCCACGGCCATGCCCTGGTCGTTCAACCGTTTGACGCGATCAATTTTAAATTTGCGTTCCGTAAATTTCCCGGCCGTTGCTTTTGGCGAGCGATCCGGCGCCGCTTTCAATGCCGCCAACGCCGCTTCGTGATCCCAGTCCGCCAAATAAATTTGCGACGCGCCGTCCGCGGTGCGATTGGTCGTCCAGGCCAGCCGCTTGCCGTCCGGCGAAAAAACCGGCAGCCCGTCAAAGCCGTCGGTGAATGTCACGCGCACCGGCGCTTTTTTGCCCATTTTATCGACGATGTACAGCTCAAAATTGCTGAAACCCAATTTGTTCGAAGTGAAAATGATATATTCGCCGGAGGGATGAAAATAAGGCGCCCAGGACATCGCTTCAAAGTTGGTAATCTGCCGAACGTCCGAGCCGTCTAATTTCATGGTGAATACATCGGCAACCGTGCCTTCTTCGTTGAATCGCCGCCAGATGATCCGCTCTCCGTCCGGGCTGAAAAAGGGGCCGCCGTCGTAACCCGGCGTGCGGGTCAACCGCTGCTGATGCGATCCGTCGGCGTTCATAATGTAAATTTCCCCGAAATAGGAGGGATTCATTTCCAGCCGTTTTTGATCGTCGGCAGAGAGTTTGTCCGCGGGATAGGCGTCGCGCATGGAGCAAAAAACGATTTTGCCGCCGTCCGGCGAATAATCGCCTTCCGCGTCGTAGCCGTAGCTGTCGGTCAGTCGTTTCAAATCGCTGCCGTCCCGTTTCGCGGCAAAGATGTCCATATTCACGTCGTAATCCCAACTGTAGCGTTTTTGCCGCCCGGTTTTTCGTAGTTCGATCTCTTCTTTTTGCTTTTTCACCGCGTCCGGGTCGAGGTGGGTGGATGCGAAAAGCACCTGGTCCGTGCCGGGGCGGAAAAACGCGCAGGTGGTTTTTCCCGCGCCGGGAGAAACGCGCCAGGTATCCCCGGTTTCAAAACTGAGGATATACATTTGAAAAAACGGGTTGCCCGGTTCGCGCTCGCTTTGAAAAATCATCGCTTTGCCGTCGGGCGAAAAATAGCCCTCGCCGGAGCGTTTGCCGTCGTAAATGAGTTGGCGACTGTTTTTGAGAAACCGGGATTCTCCGGCGTTGTCGTCGTCCGCCCAAATAATTGTGGATAAAAGAAAAATACTCAGCAGGATGGATAGTATCGGATTCCTGGCAATGTCGAACATGATCTGGCCTCCAAAGTGATCATTACTTGCGAATTTATACGTTTATTAAAAACGCATAAAAATAAGCCCGCGACATTCTAAATGAAAATGGGAATATTATTTTCTGCCTTTTGTTGGCAAAAAACGGGTATTGGGATATTTGGATATTGGGGTATTGGGAAGCCGAACATACGAAATTTCAAATACGCTTCTACCGATTTGGTTCCAGCCTGTCCCTTTGGGGGCTTGTTCGGGTTAGGTGCGTGATGATTAATCATCATTTATTCGGCATCGGGTTCACGCCCCTGCTTTTCCGCAAAAAGTGATTGCTTCAGCGTTTTTGCCGTTCGTTTCCGCGAGGCTGCCGGTTTCGATGGCGCATTTCCGGCAAAGCCCTTCAAACTGGATGCGATAGCCCTGCACCTGAAAGCCGTTATTTTGCGGCAATGGCAAATTGTTGAAATGATCTTCGTGCACGTCAACCACTTTTCGACAGCGCACGCAAAGCAAGTGGTGATGGGGATCGGTGTCCGCGTCGTAGCGAGCTAAATCGTGCAATTTCGTTACCTTGGATAGCAATCCGTGTTCGGCAAGCGTTTCCAGGGTTTTATAGACCGTTGCCAGGGAAATGGATGGATATTCATTCAACACGTCTTTGTAGATTTCCTCGGCCGTGGGGTGGGTTTTCATTTTGTGCAGCGCCTTGTATATCAAAATGCGCTGGTAAGTCACATTCAGTCCTTTTTCGCGACAGGCGGCGATAAATCCTTCAACCGTTTTCATGGTGTAACAAGCCTCCGAGCTTCAAAAACATTTACTAACTGATGTTACGCGCTTTAGATTCTATTTTACGCGAGGCAGAGCCTCGCAGCG
>CAYVDX010000504.1:0-3838 GCA_964450485.1 uncultured Calditrichaceae bacterium | reverse complement strand
GCCATCATCGGCACGGCGTTCAGCCCGAATATTTTGTCTTATTCGATCGGATTTGCCGCGGGCGAAAATCCCTTGATCATCAATCCAATTGCAGAAGTAAGCGGCAAACAGGTTTTTCGGGACACTTTGGCGATGTGGGATATTCGCGATTTGCCGGATTCCGTTTACACGTTGCAAGCGCGATTGCGGCAGCGCGATTTGGCGGATGTGGTTTTTCGCGGCACGGTTTTTATCTATCACACCCCGCCGGTTGCCGGAGAAGTAAATCTCACCGAAGTGATCAGCGGGACCGCGAACGGATTTCTCATCCGTTTTGAAACCGATGATCCGACCCTTGCCGCGCTGAAATTCGGCAAGGCAGGGGAGGGGCAGCTTACCCATTCAAAAGTATCGCGTTATTTTCAACAGGAACATCACTTTATCCTCACAGCCGATGACCTCGCCGGCGCGCTGGAATTTTATATTTCGCTGGAAAATTCCGCCGGTTTGACCGCGCAAATCACCGACAACGGCGACCATTTTTCCATTGAAATTGCGGATATTCCGCTTTCCGAAGATTTTTTAACGAAAAAGCGCGTGCTCCCGGTGCAAGGCTATTTGCTGCCAACCGCGACGGATTTCAACGGTGATCAAACGCCGGAGTTTGTCTTTTCGGAAATCGGAAACACCGTTCCGTTTGGCAACCCGCGGTTGGGCGAGTTTCGCGACGGGCAATTTTCGCGGACCGAATTGACCGATTTCCCGGCGATTCCCCGGGACGCGGGGCAAATTCATCCCGGCGAAGGCGTCAGCCTGGCGGCCGGTTTGGGAAATCATTCATTTTTGCTTGCCGGAAACATGCCCGGCGAACTTCCGGGGGAAATTGTATGGGAAGATACCACCGATTTTTGGGTGAGCCGCCTGCAAAATTACGACGATGATCCACCGCTGGAAATGCTGGCGCTCAACTTTGGGGAGTGGCGCATTTTTGACGTTGATGAGACCGGACAGCCTCATCCGCAACAATCCCTGGCAGCCGCCACGGACGGCAATAATCAATTCGGCGCGCCCTGGTCGCTGCTGACGGATTTGGACGGCGACGGCCGCCGGGAAATCGTGATCGAGGACACGGACGGCGACGTCTATCTTTACGAAGCGGATGACGCCGGAACATACCAATTTGTCCGGAGCGAGCGCATGTCCGGCAAAGGCGGCGCAAGCCTGCTGCAAGCGGCGGATGTAGATGGCGACGGCCGGGATGAACTGATCAGCGCGGTGCGAAATCAGCCGGAGGTGTTGCGGGAATCCAATGTAAATACGCGGTTCTGGTCGCTGACGATCTGGAAATCCACCGGCGACAACCGGCTTGAGCAGATCGCCCGGAAAAATTTTCTGGGCGTAACCTCGCAAGCCGCTGTTTTTAACGGGTTGAGCGTGGCGGATGTGGACGGCGACGGCGCATCGGAGATCATATTTACGCCCTTTCCCCGCGCGTACGTGCTCGGTTTGTCCGGCAATGAATTGACGATTCGCTGGTACGCGGAAAATATCAACAGCAACAGCGCCCTGATCGATGATTTTGACAACGACGGCCAAACCGATGTTCTGCTGAACACAACGGACGGCATTGCGCAATTTGAAACGGTTGCCCCCGCGGATCGCCCGACGCCGCCGGCCCGGTTGCAGGCAATGCCGCTGGATACAAATCGCGTGCGGCTAAATTGGCGGCGAATTGCAAATGTGGAAAAATTTCGGATTTATCGAAAGATAAACGCCGATGCGAATTTTGCGTTGCTGGATTCATCCGAGACAGCAACTTATTTAGATACGTTGGTGGAAACCGGCAAAACGTACCGCTACGTTGTGACCCAAATCGATCCAACCTTTCCCAACCCGGAAAGCCGTTTCAGCCGTCCGGCAGCCGCGCAGCCCAATGCGCCGCCGGAATTGAGCGGGCTGGATGTTTTGCCGCCGCGACAATTGCTGCTTCGCTTTAGCGAACCGATGGGCGCATCTGCTTTTGCAACGCAGCATTATCAAACCTTGCCGGATGCACAGCCGCCGCTCAGCGCCATTCGCGGGGAAAATCGCCGGGAAATTCTGCTCTCATTTCAGCGCCCCTTTCCCAACGGCGATAATTTTTTGCAGCTTTACCACCTGTTTGACGCACAAAACACGCCCATGCGGGACGATTCGCTCTCCGTGCGTTTTACCCAATCGCCAAGCGCCGGGTCATTTTATCTGGAATCGACGCAATTGGCGGACAAAACCCATTTGCGGCTGCGATTTAATCAACCGGTGGCGCGAACATCCGGGGAAAATGCTGACAATTATCAGGTGGAACCGGCGGTAACCATTACCGCTGCAAAAGTGGACGAGGCTGACGAACATTTCGTTCAACTGACGCTTGGCAAAGAGAATCGCCTGGGCAGCCTGGGCGTGGCGCATTTTTTGTCCGTCAAAAATGTGCGCAGCGTTTCCGGCGCGGTGGTGGATTCAACAACCGCGAACCGGCTGGCAATTTCAACAGCGGTAGAAAATTTGGAAGATGTCGTGGTGTATCCCAATCCTTATAATTCCCAAAACGCCCAAAATCCGCTGGTATTCGGCAATCTTCCGCCGGAAAGCGAAATCCTGATTTTTAACGCTTCCGGCGGCATGATTCGCCGAATTCGCCAGCCGGTCAGAGCCGGGGGGATCACCTGGAATTTGCAATCCGACGACGGCAAACCGGTGGGCAGCGGGGTTTATATTTACGTGATTCAATCGCAGGGAAGGAAAAAAACCGGGAAAATTTTGGTGATTCGCTAATGCAATTTGATAACCGGAGTGGCTTTATCCAATGCTTGCCGTGAATCGATTTAAAGTGATAAACCCGGGGTTCGTTGCTTAACAAACCCCAGAGAATTGTGTGAAATTTAATTTTTCGCGAGTATTTTTTTTAGACCCAGCGATTGAAAAATTGCGAAATCCAGAACAAACAAAGCGATAATACCTACTGTCCATTTTCCCGATGCGCTCAAAGGCAGCAAATTGTTGATGAGCACATTGGCACTGCCAATCACCCATATAATGTCCAATACAATCGCAATTGCTCCGCAAATAAGCAGCACTTTTCGCCTGTTCTCTGTAAGCTGTGATGCGGCCAGGAATAAAAATATTGAAAAAATCAACAGGGAAACACCTTGCCCGAGGATTTCACCGGACTTTTCTACGCCCAATCCCAAAAATGTGGCAATGCTCTCAGCAAAAAACAAACAAATTAGCGCTGATAATCCAGAAAAAAGACCATTGAACTGCAAACTTTTGCGCAGCAAACCTGAATTTAATATGAATTCTGACATAAAATTTCTCCTCTTTAATACTCATTTAGATTTTAAGCTCCGGTGAAGGCTGCTATTTACACCAGAGCATTCCGACGATCATCTATTGATTGCCGGCGGATGGTTTGATGAATATTCTATCTTCAATGGCGACATCAAATTCAAGGCTTTCCGTGGTGATTAGATTATTACCCTGTTCGTTGGTAGTTTCAAATGTTGTCGCTATCAGAATGCCGTCAACATTGCGGTAATCGTGAAAAAGCGAGGTGGTTTTCGATGCCTTGCCGGTGGCCGGGTCCTTGGCGATGTAATCCTGCTTCAACAAAAGATAGGTTCGTGAATCAAAATAAAAATAATTCACCGCGCCATCGGCTTCATCAAGCCGGAGTTTGTAAACCTGTCGCCCGTTTACATCTTCTTTGCCGACATAAGACATTTTGCCATTCTCTTTTTTGTAGTCATGAAACGGACCGTCAATTTTACCGAACGTTTTTATATTTTTTAATTGACCGCCATCCAGGTTCTGAGCTTCGGTG
>CAYVDX010000503.1:2142-3838 GCA_964450485.1 uncultured Calditrichaceae bacterium | reverse complement strand
CCACTGTTTTGGATGCGCGGTTTTTACCCAGACCGCGTCGCCGTGAATCAGCAGTTGATTGAAAGACATCACCCGGAAATAGTGGGTCAGGTTGCCGTCGCGGGAGTTTTGGGCCAGGGTGGAATCGAGCATGTCGTGGAGGTAAACCGGCCCGTTCTCCACCGGCCACCGCGCGTTTTGGGGATCAACATCATCGCCGCTGAATTGCACAAAAACGATCAGGGCCTTCACCACGCCTTTTGCGGGAAAAAATTGCCCGCCTTTAGGCGTCAGCCGCGATAATTCCATGCGCGGCGGCACGGTTTGCAATTGCATATTGTGCTGCGCGACGCCCGGAAAAGCAAGCCAGAAAATCAGCAGAGAAATTAGCCGTGCGAGAAATTGTTTTTTATCCAAAATCATACGGTTTTCAAAATTAATTGTCTTTTACCCCTCGTTCAAAGCGCCTGCTTTGAACGTCATTTTCGGAGAAGCTCCTGCTTCTATTTTATTTTTACACAAAATCCGGACGCAATCCGCGGTTTGGGGGTAATTGGAAGCAGGGCTTCTATGGAAAAAAGCGTTGCGAAGCAGGAGCTTCGCAACGAGATCGTCACAATTTTATGCCATAAACAAGGCTTTGTTCCAGCACCGCCGCGCTGAAAAAAGTAAAGAGTATTTGCATGTAAAAATCCCGTTCTCGAAATTGAAAAGAACGGTTCTTCGATTGTTTTGGGTGTAGATTCCATTTTACGTAGTTTATGAAAGTAATATGTCACTTCCGGCGTGCCGGGATTTTGAGGCTTTAATAAAGCCATTTGCTATAAACATTGTACCCCCCGGCAAACCGGAGCCTGCCCCGGAACGCCGGGGGCAAGCTCTACGGGGTAAAAATCGACAAATGGCGCTGCAATTTTGACAACTAATCCCGTAGGGATGGTATATTTATAGCAAAAAGATCCATTATACCTCCGAAAACCCCGTAGGGGTGGCATTTTTGGAGATAATAATTACGTAAAACCGAATTACACCCATTGTTTTCAAATGATCAAAAGGAGGCTGGCCATGTTAGTCGTCATCAAAAAAGATTACGAGGAGATGAGCCGGGAAGGCGCGAGGCAAATCGCCGGTTTGGTGCGCAAAAAGCCGGACTGCGTGATCGGGTTTGCCACGGGCAGCACGCCCTTAGGCATGTATCGCGAGTTGATCCGCCTGCATAACGAAGAAGGACTCGATTTTTCCAAAGTCACCACGTTTAACCTCGATGAATACGTGGGGTTGCCGCCCGCGCACGACCAGAGTTATCACTATTTTATGTGGGAAAACCTGTTCAAGCACATCAATGTGAATCCGGGCAAGGTTCACATTCCCATGGGAATGGCGGCGGACATCGAGGCGTTTTGCGAGTGGTACGAGCGGAAAATCGTCGAAGCCGGGGGGATTGATCTGCAAATTTTGGGCATCGGCGCAAACGGGCACATCGCTTTCAACGAACCCGGCTCATCGCTCGGCTCGCGGACGCGCATCAAAACCCTGAGCGAAAAAACCCGCAAAGACAACGCGCGATTTTTCAAAAACATGGCGGAAGTGCCCAAATACGCCATTACCATGGGCGTGGGCACCATTATGGAGGCGCGCCAACTGCTGCTGTTAGCCAACGGCTCGGGAAAAGCCGACGCCATTTCCGCCACCGTGGAAGGGCCGATTACCGCGGAAT
>CAYVDX010000503.1:0-2132 GCA_964450485.1 uncultured Calditrichaceae bacterium | reverse complement strand
AACTGCACCGCTATGCCACGGTTTTGATCGACAAAGCCGCCGCCGCAAAATTGGAAAGCAGCTACAGCGGATTTTAAAGAGCGGATGGTGAAACCGGCGGCAAACCCGGGCTAAATTTGCCCGACGCGCAAAATGACCAACAAAATCCCCACCGCCGCGATGGCTTGCGACAACCTGCGCGAAATGAACACCTCGGATTTACTTTTATGGAGCGCCCACAGCAGCGGCAACACCAGGCATATCACAAAAAACTGCCCCGCCTCAATACCGAGATTAAAGCCGGCCAGGGGATACCAAATGCTGCCCGCGTCAATGGTTTGCCGCAAAATGCCGACCAGGTGACCGGAGAAACCGGCCCCGTGGATCAGTCCGAAGCCGCCGGCAATTGCCCAGCGATAATCCAGCTTTTTTCTCACCACATTTTCGATACCCACATACGCGATGGACGCCGCGATCAGCGTTTCCGTGAGCGCCGGCTGCAACGCGATAATCCCCAGCGCGCTCAGCACCAGCGTGGTGGAATGGGCGACCGTAAACGCGCTGATGATGCTCAACAGCGATTTCCAGTGCTTTGTGGCTAAAATCAATCCCGCTAAAAAAAGCAGGTGATCGTAGCCTTCCAAAATGTGACGGAATCCCAATTCGACAAACAGTTGTAAAATATCGATGATGAACCTCCTGAATGAATGAGGAGTGTATGTATTTAATTTTTAAGGGTTTGCTCCGCCTGCCCGGATTTGAAAATGAAATTTTTCTTTCCCGCCGCCGTTTGCATCGTCAGCAAATTCATCTGATTGCTGAACTCATCGGTGAGCGCCCGGTAACGCAGGGTCAGGCGGTCAATCGGGGCGGCTGCGCGAAAACGCAGTTGAAACCAGATCGATTGCGCATCTTCATTGTGCGTTTCAATGTGCAGCTGCAATTGCTGATGATCATTCGCGAATACCTCAAAATGATGGCGAAGATAATCGCGCTTTAGCTGATCAAAATCTTTATCGGACAAGCCTTGCAACGCACTGCCCCGCCAGTTTTTTAAGGCCGTCATAAAATCGTCTTTGTAAAATGTCACTTTGACGCTGAGTGTTTTTTCCGATAGCGTTGCCGTGCCGTAACTGATATGGATATCGTGCCCGAACATCATTCCGCTGAACAGGCAAACCCACAAGGCAAACAGGAGGGGCGTTGTCATTTTCATCGTCATCTCGCTAATTTAACGCGGCCAGTTTTTTCAGTGAATCAACCCGTTGGTGAATATCCCGGCTGAACATTTCCGGCAAAAATGGATTCACCGACAGCGCGCGTTCCAAAAACGTCAGCGCGGCGTTGGGCTTTCCGGCGGCCTGAAAAATAACCCCGGCGTGATAAAAAAGTTTTGCCCGCCGGGTGTGCAGCCGCAGGGCTTTTTTCATCAGCGGCAAGGCGTCGGCTGCCCGCCCGTTTTTATAAAGCGCCCAGGCATACGCGTCCAACACGTCAATATTTTCCGGGCGGCGGTGATACGCCGTTGCGGCGCGGCGCAGGGCTTCCGGCAAATCGACGTCATTATCGAGGCTGAAACGGGCGAATTCCAAATCTACATTCCACCCGCCGGCTTCATGCTGACGATAGGCCTGCAAAACGCTTTCGTCCCACACCGCGGCATTTTCCGGCTGATCCAGCGTCCGGTAGATCGCTGCCAATTGCTCCAAAAACAGGTGTTCGGGGGAAATTTGAATCGCTTTCACCAACATTTCGATGGCGCGGTCATACGCACGGCGGGCGGCAAACACCTGTGCCAGCCCGCTCATCGCAAAGGCGTAATTTGGGCGCTCATCCAATATTCCCCGGTAAATAAACGTTGCGGTATCCAGCGCGCCTTTTTCAAGATAAAGATTTCCCAGGTGATAAAACGCCCAGGCGCGATCTTCGTATCCCGGGGCGCCGGCGTCGGCAGCCATTTGCATTGCCGCGATGGCCCCGTTTTGCTGACCGTGCAATTCCCGCAAATACGCCGCGCGTGAATACGATCGCAAATCCGGGCGGATGGCCAGCATTTCGTCACAACTTTGCACGGCTGCGTCGTATTCGCCCAACTCGACCAGCGCATCGGTCAGCACGCCGCGGGCAAACGCATTATGCGGATTGTTCGCAAT
>CAYVDX010000502.1:0-3838 GCA_964450485.1 uncultured Calditrichaceae bacterium | reverse complement strand
ACTCCCTGCCGATGTTATCGATTAGTTGCCGTATCCATTCAGCGAAATCGCCTTGCCGCCGTCGCCGGTGACTTCAATTTCGCCATTGGCGGTGTAGCGCACGTTGTATGTTTTGTCGCCTTCGGTGATGGTTCCCTTGCCGCTGCCATCCGGGTTGTAGCGAATATACAGGCTCAATACCGGCGGTTCGCCATTGTCATACGCGGCTTTGTTCGTGTAAACGTCAATCCACAATTCGCCGCTGCCATCTTCGTATTCCTTGCCGTTGAAGCGGTAGTAGGTCTCGTCCGGCGCAATGTGCTCGCCGTCGGTCTCGTCGTATCCCTCTTTGTGCGTAACCACCAGGTTTGTTTCGCCGTCATTCGACGTTTTGATGGCCAGGATGTCCTTCCAATAGCCATCTTCAAACCTGTTTTCCACGCCGATGCGGGTGGAGTCGATATCGCCGTTCAAGAAAAACTGGACTTCCCGGAGCACGCCGACGCTGCTGGAGTCTGTGGGATTAAAAGTGAACTCCGCGCTGTCTTCCAATTTTTCCAGCAGGGGATGATCGGCAAAGCGCACCGTGCGGGTAATGGCGCCGTGGTTATCGTCTTCAAACAGATCAAATGTGCCCTCGGCGGTGGTGCCGTCCCGCCAGATTTCCGAGAAAACGCCGGTGTTGTCCGGGTTGAGACTGACGTTGCTTTTCTTTGTGGAGTTATCGTCATATTGAAGCGTTTCGGCGAATTGGGCGTGTCCGTCCGGTTCCAGTTCGGCGTGCTGCACGAGCTGCCGCAAATCGGTTAAATCGCCATAATTTACAGTATTGTCCGCGATCGCGCCGGTTACTTCATTGGTCGCGTCCCAATCCGTCGCTTCCACGGCACTCTCCACGCGCTCCACGGCAAAACCGTCACGAAACAGGCTGAGTTTAGTCAATCCCAAAAAGCGGTCGTCCGTGGAATCTTCCAACGCCGCGCCAAAATTGATCTGCGCTTCGGTTGAATCGTAGCGAAGCTGCACCGATGCGGGAAAGCGGAAAATCACTTCGTAAATCCGCCCGAGGCGCGTGTCGCGGTCATAATATAAAGCGCGCCGGCCGGCAGTGCCGGAAACCGGATCATCCCACGATTCGGACCAAACCAGGCTGTCCGCCGTGGTCTTGGAAAGGCTGTTGGCCTGTAGCGCGAGGCGATACACGCGATCCGTTTTGCGCGCTTCCCGGCGAAATTTCGCCATGCTGTTCACCATTCCCGGCGCTTCAGTGACGACGCCGTCCATTCCGGCAACCATTTCCGACATTTGCGCTTCCGTGTTCACCTGGCTCATGGTTTGCCAGCCAAGCGTCGTGACATTTTTGGCGCCTTTGCTCAATTGCAGCGCGTTCGGATCGGGATTCGGATCAGGATTTGTGGCTGCCTGATCACAGCCGCTGGCGACGATCATCAGCGAAACGATTGCCATCGCGGCAAAAATCCGGTAAAACTTTTTGAATGATTTCATGGTAAATCTCCTTTGTTTGTGTGTAAGCATTGTGTTCATTTATCGGGTCTCCCGTTTCGTTGCAGGGATAAACCACAAACCGTGCCAACATTTTTTGCGGTCAAAAAGCATGTCGTTAAATAACTATTTTTAAAAGAATTAAGCTTAATCTGTTTTGTTCTGCGGAAAGCGCAAAAACGTTCGTCTCAAGTGAAGCGCGGCAACAGGTGTGAAGATTTTACCACAGGTCGGATCGCCGGGGTTTTGTTTTGAATTTGGATGATTTGTGGTTAAATTGGTTTGTTGGATTTGAGGTGTTCTACTTTTAGAATTTAAACCGGGCGCGGCGCATAAAACTGTTGAAACAGTTGTTGTTGAGAGTATCTGCCCAATTTTTCACCGCGCTGAAGCACGGTGTTAATCAAATTTTCTAATTAACACCGTGCTTCAGCGCGGTGATACAGAATTAAAATCACAAACTAACCGTTTCAACGGTTTTTTACCTTGAATTCCTGGTAAAGGCAGCCTTTTTTAAAAACTCCGTAGGGAACGGTCGCGACCGTTCCCTACCGTGAGATGAAACAATTAATTTTTCAAAGATCAAACTGGCGCTAAAAAATTACAGCGACAAGCAAATTGCCTGACAGATTCATAAATCTGTCAAAACTTACGATAATTGGTAACATTAAACTATATTTGTCACGATTATCGAGGAACCGCCATGTCCATTCCCGAATTTGCCACGCCTGAAAAAACACTCGAATATGCGCCACACCTTCAATTAAATAACAGCGCTGACGCCTATCGCCGGTTGGGCAGAACGGATTTGACTGTTTCCGCGATAGGATTCGGCACGTATCGCTGTCACGCGGAAGCGCCTGAGCACAAAGCCGCGTTGAAAACAGCGCTGCAAAAAGGCTGCAACCTGATCGACGCCTCGGCAAATTACACCGACGGCATGGCGGAAGTGCTCATCGGCGACGTGCTAAACGAAGAAATCGTGTGGAATGGCAAGCCGCGCGAGCAATATGTTGTCGTCAGCAAGGCGGGTTATATCCAGGGAGAAAATTACGCGATTGCCCAAAATCGCGAGCGGGAGGAGAACCCGTTTCCGGAGGTCGTGAAATATCAAAACGGCTTGTGGCACTGCATTCATCCCGCGTTCATCGAAGATCAAATTACCCGAAGCCTCTCGCGAATGCACCTCGATACCCTCGATATTTACCTGCTGCACAACCCGGAATATTTTTTGATGCACGCCCGTCAGCAGGGCGTTGATCCGCAAGCGGCGGAAAAACAATTTTACAACCGCGTCCGCCGGGCATTTTCGGCAATGGAAAAGCTGGTCAGCGAAGGATTGATTCGCTGGTACGGTATTTCGTCCAACAGCCTGCCCTTGCCTGGGGATCATCCGCATCACGTCAGCCTGGCGAAAGTTTGGGCGGCGTACGAAGACGCCTGTTTGCAGCGGGGAATTTCCCCGGAGAAAGGGCATTTTGCGGTGATCCAACTGCCGTTTAATTTATTGGAGAACAGCGCGGCCACGCTGCAAAACAATACCTTTCGCGGCGAGTCGTTTAGCACGTTGGCATTGGCAAAAAAGCTTGATCTTGGCGTGCTGATCAACCGGCCGCTGAATGCCATCCGGGACAACCGGCTTATACGCCTGGCGCGCTACGGCGCGGCGGACGGCGTTGATTATCAGCGCGAATTCGAGCAAAAAATCGAATTGCTGGAACGCGCCGAGGAAGATTTAGTCAGCTATATTGCCCGCTCACATATCAGTTTCAAAATCGAAGGAAAACCGTTGCGTGAGTTTTTGCAGATCAGTCCCCGCCTGCGTCAATTGACGCGTCAATTGATGGACGTTTCGCAATACAAGGAAGTGGTGGCGCATTACATTTCCCCGATGATGGCGGCGGGTCAAAAAATGCTGCTAAACCGCGTCGATGAAGCGGAAAAACCGATGGTTGCGCCGCTTTTGCAGCAATTTTTTGATCAATTTGCAGGGGCGGCCGACGCCTGGATTTTATACCTCGACGCCCAAAATTATCGCCAATTGCGCGAGCTGGAAGACGCGTTTGACCGGGAAAACCCGGAATTATCTCAGCTTACCCTATCCCAAAAAGCGTTGTTGAGCGCAATACGCACGCCGGGCATCGACGTTGCCTTGAACGGCATGCGCACGCCTGCGTATGTGGAAGATTCAATGGCGATTCTGCGCGTTTGAACCCTGGAGGTTTTTCGGGAAAACGACAGGGCTTTTTGTATCCTTAAACCTCCAGGGTTTTTAGTCAGGTTTTTTTTTAGAAACCCTGGAGGTTTTTGGAGTAACCCCGAAAGATTTCAGCAAATTAAAAACTTATATGCTTTT
>CAYVDX010000501.1:0-3842 GCA_964450485.1 uncultured Calditrichaceae bacterium | reverse complement strand
TGGCAGACCCAGGAAGAGTAAAATATTCAGACCAATGGTCATCATTGCGTCGCTGTAGGGATTGCCGGTGTTGACCGTCATTGCCGCTGCGCCGCAGCATCCGCCGCCGCCGGGGGGGGGCGGTGCGCCGCCGCCGACCTGAAATGACAGGGTGCGGCTTTGCGCTGTATTTCCCTGGTCATCCGTGGCGGAAACCGAGTAGCTGACAGTGGTTCCGGTTGATTGTGCGGGAATGGCGCCCGTGTATTCAAAGCCGTTGGCTGTCATCGGCGCGCTGCCGGCGCCGCTGCCGGCGCCGCTTAGTTGATAATTCAGGGTTGCCGAGGCGATGCTGCCGTCGTCAACGATGAATGCGGTGATATCGTAATCGTTTTGGGTGTCAGAAGTATTGGCATGTTTTTCAGCCGTAATGACCGGATCCGTTGAGAGCGCTTTGGCGGCGTTCAAACGCCCTTCCGTGACGGTGCGATCGACAAAATTGTTGATCGGATCCACGCTGCCCATCAAGCGATATTTCAGGGTCAACATGTCTGCCCCGGGAAATTGCGCCTTGACCAATGCCGCGACGCCGGAAGCATACGGCGTGGCCATCGAGGTTCCGCTGAATTCCTGGTATCCGCCATTGGGAACCGTGCTGAGAATGTCTGAGCCGGGCGCGGCCAAATCCACGGAAACTTTGCCGTAATTGGAAAAGCTGGAACGTAAATCGCGGCGATCCGAAGAGGCAATCGCCAGCACATTTGCCGAAGTGTAATTGGAGGGATAATTCGCCGAAGCGTCGTTGTTTTTGCCATCGTTTCCGGCTGCCGCGACGAATAAAATGCCGGCCTGATTCGCCGCTTCGATGGCGTCAGCCAGCGCCTGGGAAAAACCGCCGCCGCCCCAACTGTTGCTGAGAATGGGAAAACCCATCTGCGTTGCGTACAGAATGGCTTCGACGGCGTCGTCTGTGGTGCCGGAGCCGTTGCCTTTAAGGAATTTCAGTCCCACCAGGCTGACCTGCCAGTTTGTCCCGGAAACGCCCTGCCCGTTGTTCCCGGCCGCGCCGATAATCCCGGCGACATGCGTGCCGTGGGAATTGTCGTCAAAGGGATCATTGTCATTGTTGGCAAAATCCCAGCCCCGCCAGTCATCCACAAAACCGTTGCCGTCGTCGTCAACGCCGTTGCTTTCCTTGCCGTTGCCGCTTTCCCCGGAGTTTTTCCAGATGTTTGCCTGCAAATCCGGGTGATTGTAATCTATGCCCGTGTCGATAATCCCGACGATGACGTCCCGGCTGCCGCGTTGCACATCCCAGGCGTCGGTCGCGTCGATATCCGCATCGACAAACCCGCCGGATTGCCCGGTGTTCTTCACGGCCCATTGATCGGAAAATCGCGAATCATTCGGCGTGGTTTCGTAAATCCGCCAGATGTAATTCGGCTCGGCGTATTCGATCGACGGATCTTTGCGCAGTTCTTCCAACACCTGCGTCATCTGATCCGCGGAACGGGCGGCTGCTTTCAATCGGCATTTAACCACATTGATGCGACCGTATTCCTTAACCGTTTCGATACCGAGGTTTTCCAATTGCGCGTCCACCGCGCGGGAGCTGACATTCTGTTTATACTTGACCAGCAATTCTCCCTCGACATACGCTGGTAAATCTTCCGTTACCTTAAAAAGGTTGGTAACGGTTTCGTCCTGGGCAAACGTTGAACCGCTCAAAAAGACGACTAAAATAATACTGAAAAAAATACCGGACAGCTTTTGCATTGCTGTTCTCCCTGCATTTTAGTGTGGAAAATATCTTCCTGATCGAATTTTTCCTGATTTTGACAACGTTTTGCTAATTAACGCAATATGGCGTTTACCAAAGGTGATCACGGTCATTTTTAATCGAGGCGACATCAGCCCGTTTAATTTAAGCAGAAATGTCAATATCTCTCCGCGCCGTGGAAATTGACACGGTAAATCCAGATAAAACATCAATTAACGATAGCAGTGTGATCACCAGAAATGAAGCATTTCCCAGGCCTTTCACTGTGATAAATTCGATCAGAAAAATGATAAACACCAGCATCGAAACCATGTGCTCCACGGTCGAGGCCGTGGAAAAGCGGGTGGATTTGAGCAGCTCAAAATACAGCAAAATGACGCCGAGAATGACCAGAAAGTCGCCAATTGTCAACGTAAAAACCGCGCCGGAAAACAGCGTTCCGCTGAACATCAGGCTGCTTAAAACAGCGGCCGTTTCCGCGCCGTTGACCAGAAGCATCAGGTTGAAAATGACGAGGTGGATGGATAAAAGTGGAATACTTGCCAGCAAAGACATTTCTCCTCCGGTTACAGTTGTTGATGCTCAAATACGAAGCGACAGAAAAGATTAGAGAAATCAGGGGAAATAATCAAGGCCTTTCAAAGGAGAGTGTATCCCGCGGGCAGGTTTTTTCCGAAAAAATCCTCGTGAAAAAAAAAAAAATGCCGAAATCCAAGTAAAATGCAATGCGATATAATGACTGATCGTCGAAATTAACGGTTGATAAACGATTTACTAACATGCGAGGAACGGAATGAAGTGGACAGTCAGGAACAAGATGCTGGGTACCTTCGGCGCCATATTGATATTGTTATTGATTCAATTGTTGATCAATGTAAACCGGAGTATGTTTCATACCAGCAGCAATTTAACGGAACAGGCAAGGGATAAGGGATATGCCGGCGCCGCACTGGCAGAAGAAATAAAATTAGACGTGGTTCAGGTGCAGCAATGGTTGACGGATATCAGCGCCACCCGGGCGGCGCCGGGTTTTGATGACGGCTTCGGCGAAGCGGAAAAATATGCAAAATTATTTCACAAAAATGTGGGCGAACTTATGGCGCTTTATCCCAATGATAAAGAACATTTGGATGAATTACGCCAGTCATTTGAAGCGTTTTATGAAAAGGGAAAATGGATGGCGAGGCAGTATATCGAAGGCGGTCCCGAAATGGGGAATAAAGCTATGGACGCTTTTGACGCTTATGCGGAAGATATGGGTAACCGGTTGGATGATTTAAGCGCCGAAATGAAAAAAGAAGCACAAGCGTCTATTCAGGCGGCCATCGATGAAAACGCCAATAATAGTTTCACAAGCATCATCATCAACTTTATCGTCATTATATCGACAATTGTGGTGTCTGTTTTGATATCGGGGAAAATCAGCAAGGCAATTCAACGTTGTGTGAATGTTGCCCAGGCCATTGAAAGCGGCGACCTGACCGTGGAATTAAATATGAACCGGCAGGATGAGATCGGAGACCTGGCGAATGCGCTGGACAGTATGACGCTTAATTTGCGGAATATGGTTAAAGAAATGACGGATAATGCTTCAACCCTTGTCAGTTCCACAACGAAGTTTGTCGCCGTCTCCGGGCAGATGTCGTCCAACAGCGAGCACATGAATGAAAAAGCCGGCAGCGTGGCTTCCGCGACTGAAGAAATTAATACGATTATGTCCAGCATCTCCGCCGCTTCTGAGCAGTCGGCAAGCAACATTAGCGTTGTCGCAAAAGCAACTGACGAGATGACTTCTACCGTGACCGAAATTGCTCATAATGCCAGCAAGGCACAACAGATCGCGGCAGGCGCGGTTACAGCGGTCAACGGCGCGCTTGAGAAGGTGAACGGGCTTGGCGCTTCCGCACAAGAAGTCGGTAAAGTCGTGGAAGTCATTCTCGAAATAGCCGAGCAGACAAAATTATTAGCGTTAAACGCCACCATCGAAGCCGCAAGAGCGGGCGAAGCGGGTAAAGGTTTTGCCGTTGTGGCGAACGAGGTTAAAGAATTAGCCGCGCAAACAAACACAGCCACTGAAGAAATT
>CAYVDX010000500.1:0-3851 GCA_964450485.1 uncultured Calditrichaceae bacterium | reverse complement strand
TCCAGGCAGTTCTCCAGCGCGCCGTCGATACTCAACAAACTCAGCGGTTTCTCGTTCAAAATGCGGCTGTAGGGGTTATCGTGGCAGAGCAAGATGTGTTTTTCCCGGCAAAAATCGACGATTTTTTGAAAATCCGCGGCTGAAGCCGTAGCGCCGGTGGGCATGTGGGGATAATTGATCCACATCAGCTTTACCCGGGATAAATCCTGCTTTGCCAGCGCGTCGAGATCAGGCAGATAATCGTTTTCCGCAACGAGATCATAAAACAGCGGCTCGCCGCCGGCCATGCGTGCGGCCGAGGGATAGGCGAGATAGCCCGGGTCCGGCGTCAACACCTGGTCGCCCGAATTTAAAAAAGCCATGGAAATGTGAAAAATGCCCTCTTTGGAACCCATCAACGGCAGAATTTGGGCGTCGGGATCGAGCTGCACCGCGTACGCGCGCGCGTAATAATCCGTCATGGCCTGCCGCAAAACCGCCGCGCCGCGATAGGGCTGGTAGCCATGATTTTCCGGCTGTTGCGCCGCTTTGTTCAGCGTTGCGATGGTTTCTTCGGATGGCGGTAAATCCGGGTTGCCGATAGCCAAATTGATGACCGGCCGCCCCCGCGCGATCAGCCGGCGCACCTCAGCCAGCTTGCGCGCAAAATAGTATTCCTCAACCGAGGTAAGCCGGTTGGCGCACGGTACGATCATAGGGAATCACTCCTGCTTTGTAAATACCCAGCACCTTGACGCCGCGCGCAAACGGCCCGGCAGCTTCAATGGCGCGATAAAATTGATCCTCATTTTCCCATAGCAAATCCACGTGAAACGCATATTCATTCGGCTGCCCGGGAATGGGTACCGATTGGATCAAAGAAAGGTTCAGCCCGTGATCGCGGAATACATTCAGCACGCCCACCAGCGAGCCGACCGCGTGGCTGACCCGGAAACTCAGCGAGGCTTTGTCCGGCAGCACGCCATTTTGGTAATGCTCATTTTTCAGGATGATAAAACGGGTGTAATTTTGGCGCAGGTTTTCGATCTCCGCGGCTAAAATGCTCAATTGATAGCGATTGGCAGCCAGTTTGCTTGCGATTGCCGCCACGCCCTTGAGGTTTTTTTGGCGAATTTCCTTGGCGCTTTCCGCCGTATCGAACGATTCAATCGCGCGCAAATGCGGATGCGCTTCCAAAAAATTGCTGCACTGGTGCAGCGCCATGGGATGCGAGCGCACGGTTTGGATGTCTTCGACTTTCTGCCCCGGCAGCGCCATCAAATTTTGTTGAATGTGTAAATACGTTTCGCCGATGATGCGCAGCGGCAGCGATTCCAGCAGCGAATAATTTGGTAAAATGCTCCCGGCCAGGGTATTTTCGATGGCCATCACCGCCAAATCCACTTTCCGGTTGACCAGTGCATCGCAAAGCAGCCCGAATGTCACGCATTCCAGCAGTTCCACCGGATGCCCGGCAAAATACTGACGTGTCGCCATATCGTGAAATGACGCCTGTCCGCCCTGGATGGCGATTTTTAATTTTTGTTTCATCTTAACCTCATGTTTGACCGCGAATGTTGCAAAAAAAAAGCTCCGCGTGATCGGAGCCTTTTGAGATTGAACATTTTTCGTTGTATTTTCAGCGAATACGCATCTCCGGCGGCTCCGGATTGAACCCAAAATAAAAAAAGCTAAAAAAGAAGCCGTGGAAATATGTATTCAACATGCCTTGCATAATATCCTCATTGGATTGCCCAAATTATAATGCTTTAATTTGCGAATGTCAACCGGAAAATTGCGACGGCGGACTTCTTTTTTGGAAAAATGCGGCGCCATCGTTTTACGATTCAAACAAAAATAAGGGATTCGCAAATCATCTAAAAACGGTTATAAAAATGATTGGCGGCGCAAAATATCGTGCGGCAACACCCCGGGAATGGTAAGAAATACCCATTATTATTGCCGCGGCAAGGCCTTCCTGCAAAAAGAACTTTAATTTATTTGGGATTCGCCGATAAAATGTAACAACAACTAACTTTAAATTATCAGGGAGGATAATTATGTTGACAAGATTCTTAATTCCCGCGTTGTTAATATCGGGTTTGTTTGCGCTTCAAGCCGGGGAAAAAACAAATAAAAACAATTTCGGCGCACAAAAAACAAACAAATTTATTCAATATAAAAATTCGCTGGCAGAAAAAGGCGTTCTATTCGAAGCGGCATACACAGGGGAAGTTTTTAGCAATCTTTCCGGGGGAATCCGACAAAAAACGACTTTTCTGGATGACCGCGATTTAACCCTGACCCTGGATTTTGATAAGCTGACCGGGTGGAAAAACACCACCTTTTTTATTTATTTTATCGGGAATTTTGGCGGCGACCCTACTGAGTTTGTGGGCGACGCCCAGGGCGCAAGCAATATTGAAGCCTACAACACCTGGAAGCTGTATGAAGCCTGGGTCGAGAAAGTGTTTGCGGGCGCTTTTTCCGTGAGAGCCGGGTTGTATGACATTAACACGGAATTTGACGTGAAGGAATTCGCCGGTCTGTTTTTAAACAGTTCTCACGGTATCGGGCCGGATTTTTCACAGGCAGGGCTAAACGGTCCCTCCATTTTTCCGACCACCTCGCCGGGCATGCGGCTCCGGGTGGATTTACCCCGGCGGTTGTATTTTCAAGCCGCGGTTTTGGACGGCGTTCCCGGTGATTTGGATAATGCCGACGGCACACATGTCAAATTCAGCAAAACGGACGGCCTGCTGCTTGTAAATGAAGCCGGGTTCCAGGGCGACGGCGAAGCGGACGGTTATCAAAAATACGGGCTGGGATTTTGGAAATTTACCACCGCGTTTACATCAATCATGGATGGGAGCCGGAAAAACGGCACCTTTGGCGTCTATGCCTTTGGCGAAAAAAAGCTCTCCCCAAAAACCGGCGTTTTTCTCAGGGTTGGCGTCGCCGACAGCCGGGTGAATCAATTCGGTTTTTTTACGGGCAGCGGGGTTGTTTTTTCCGGGCTGCTGCAACCCGACTCGCAGGATCAATTGGGGCTTTCCATCGCTTACGCTCAAAACGGTCATCATGTGATCGACGCCTTCAGGCAGAACAACCTTGCCCTGGAAAATAGCGAAACCACATTTGAAGCGACCTACAGTTTCTTTTTAACCAATTGGTTGCGGTTCCAGCCGGATTTGCAATATATCATCAACCCGGGCACAAATCCCGGGATCAACAATGCCTTTATCAGCAATTTTCGATTCGAGCTTTCGATGTAACTAACGGTTTTTCAGATGTTTAGATTTGCTCCGTGTCTTCAATGGACGAGCGCCGATCACGCATCACAAAAAGCGCCGTATGATCGGCGCTTTTTGTGATGGAATATTTTTCGCTTTATTTTCAGTGAATAAACATCTCCGGCGGCGAAAAAATATCACATATAAAATCTTGTTTTCTCGCAAACGGCTGATTATAATTCATTAAAACAGGACGAAGCACCGGTAACAAACAAAAAGGTGGTTATATGCTTACGATTAAAGCCAGAAAAATCGGTGGGAATAAAGGATTGATCGACATGAATGATCTTTAATTGCTTGTTGAACGTGCTAAAAAAATTGAAAAAATAAATCTTTCCATCATCGAGGATGAACTGCCCATTGAAGGTATTATGAACTTGCAGGAACAGAGCGGCTCATTTGACTTTTTAGATGATCCTCGTGAAGATATTTACACTGTCAATGATCTGAAAGTCCGTTACAAATGAAACGTGGAACAATTATTTTAACCCCCTTCCCTTTTACCGATTTACAAGGCAAAAAAGTTCGTCCTGCCCTAATTGTTTCCAGTGATAAACGCTCCGGGAACGATATCATTAT
>CAYVDX010000499.1:0-3854 GCA_964450485.1 uncultured Calditrichaceae bacterium | reverse complement strand
GGTAATACACCCGGCATTGTGTTTTCCAAAATATTGATGCTACACAAATACAATTTCGGCGGTTCATACGCTACAAAAGCTGTTTGAATTCATCGACTGTTAATCCAACTTGTCTTATGATTTTACGCAATGTGCCTTTTGCCACTTCGCGATGATCGGGGACAACAACGCGTCTATAAGGATACGCAACTTGTCGCAAAACGATGTGGCTGCCTTTCTGTCGGTCTTTTTCATAGCCGATCTTCGATAACGCCGCTACCACCTCACGTCCGGAAATTCGTGGAAGCGCGCTGACACGGTTACTTCCACAATTTCTTCATCGATCGATGGCGGAACAGGTTCACCGTGTGCCCTCAGGCTTTCAATATAAACTTCTATTGCTTCCTGAATATTTTTTAATGCCGCCGCGCGCGTTTCTCCCTGGGAAATACAGCCCGGCAGGGAGGGCGCCTCGGCCACAAATATTCCATCTTCATCTTGTTCAATAATAACGCGATATTTCATACATGCCTCCTTAATGGATGTCTTTCCTTCCCGGCCAAACATTGGTTATGCAACTTTACTCGTATGTTTCAGGGCATAAGCCTCAGCGGCTTTGCGAACCCATTCACCGTCGGCGTGGGCTTTGTTGCGGGCGCGCATGCGCCGGCGATTGCACGGCCCGTTGCCGCGAACCACTTGCCAGAATTCATCCCAATCGATTTCCCCAAATTCCCAATTGCCGGTATCGTTGTTGTATTTCAAATCCGGGTCGGGCAGGGTCAGGTTGACTGCTTTTGCCTGGGGGACCGTCAGGTTGACGAAGCGCTGCCGCAGTTGATCGTTACTCTGGGTTTTCACTTTCCAGCGCATCAATTCAGCGCTGTTGGGCGATTCGGCGTCGTGCGGGCCGAACATCATCAACGACGGCCACCACCAGCGATTGACCGCGTCCTGCACCATTTTTCGCTGCGCCGGCGCGCCGTTGGCCATGGTAGCCACGATTTCATAGCCCTGGCGTTTGTGGAAATTTTCTTCCTTGCAGATGCGGATCATTGCCCGCGAATACGGGCCGTAGGAGCATTTTGCCAGCATGGTTTGATTGACAATTGCCGCGCCGTCCACCAGCCATCCGATCACGCCCATGTCCGCCCAGGTCAGGGTCGGGTAGTTAAAAATACTGGAATATTTTGCCTTGCCGTCTAACAACTGTTGAATCAATTCGGAGCGATCAATCCCAAGTGTTTCGGCGGCGCAGTAGAGATACAAGCCGTGGCCGGCTTCGTCTTGCACCTTGGCTAAAAGCACCATTTTTCGCCGCAGCGAGGGCGCGCGGGTGATCCAATTGCCTTCCGGCAGCATGCCCACAACCTCGGAATGGGCGTGCTGGGAAATCATGCGGATTAATTGCTTGCGATAACGCGCCGGCATCCAGTCTTTCGGCTCGATTTTTTCGCCGGACTGAATCCGCGTTTCAAAATCTTTCAGCCTTGTTTGTTCATCCATCTTAAACTCCGAATATTTTTTACAGAATAATCAATAGCAAAGCAACTGTTTTTTTATGAGTTTAACAATCCTTTCACCAACGGTTTCGCCATTTTCAAACGCTTTTTTTTTGGTGCAACACATATCAACGTCGCTCTTGAAAAGCGATTTAATAATTGAATATATTAAATTTTTTACGGAAAACAAGGATGTTCTTCACCTCAAAAAAAACCGGATTATCGTTTCGTTATTTGATAAAATTCCATTAGATTCACTCGTCAAAAAACAAATTTTCCAACGTATAAACGAATGGAGACGAACAATGAGACGAATCCGCTTTACCGGTGCAATTGTGCTGTTTTTGATGATTTCCGCATTTGCCAAAGAGCCGGTTGATTTACAAATGATCACCAAAATCAAGCAGGAAGGCTTCAACAATTCCCAGGTGATGGACATCCTAAGCGACCTGACAGACATTTACGGGCCGCGACTCACCGGTTCCACCCATCTCAAAAAAGCCAGCGAATGGGCGCGCGATCAGTTGAGCAATTGGGGATTGGCGAACGCACATCTCGAAGCCTGGGGCACGTTTGGACGCGGCTGGGAAACCGAGCGTTATTCGATTGAAATGCTGGCGCCATGGTATTTGAATATTTACGCCCACCCCAAAGCCTGGACGCCCGGCACGGATGGGGAAATCAGCGGGCAGCCGGTGATGATCACCATGGATGATGAAGATTTCGCGGAAAAATTCGCCGGAAAGCTCAACGGCGCAATCGTAATGTTGAGCGCGGTTCGGGATTTTGAGGCGCATTTTGAAGCCGAAGCCAGCCGCCTCACTGACGAGGCGCTTAAAGAAGAATACATGGCCCCGGATCCAAAAAAGAAACACGGGCGATCCGAAAGATACAAACGCTATCTGAAGTGGCGAAAATGGAAGAAAAAGGTGAACCGGTTTTTAATCGAAGAAGGCGCGGCGGCAATTTTAGAATCCGGACGGATGAATGACGGCACCATCCGGGTGATGAGCGGCGGCTCTTATAAAACCGCGGCTGACTCGACGTTGCCGACCCTGGCAATCGCCGTTGAACATTACAACCTGATATCCCGTTTGGTGAAAAAGGACGTTGATGTCAAGCTGGTGCTGAATATCCAAAATCGTTTTTTAGATGATGACTCACTGGGTTACAACGTGCTGGCGGAAATTCCCGGCACGGATCGCAGGCTGAAAAGCGAAGTTGTGATGATCGGCGCGCACATTGATTCCTGGCATGGCGCCACCGGCACAACCGATAATGGCGCGGGCTGTGCCGTGATGATGGAAGTGATGCGCATTTTAAAAGCAATTGGCGTAAATCCACGCCGGACGATTCGCATCGGGCTTTGGAGTGGGGAAGAGTTGGGAGAATTTGGCTCCGAGGGGTATGTTAAAAAACACTTCGGCGATCGCAAAACCATGGTATTAAAACCCGAACACGAAAAATTTTCAGCCTATTATAATATTGATAATGGAACCGGCAAAATTCGCGGCATTTATTTGCAGGGCAATGACGCCGCGCGGCCATTTTTCGAAGCAATGTTTGCGCCTTTTCACGATTACGGCGCGGAAACCGTGACCATTCGCGGAACGGGCAGCACGGATCACGAAGCGTTTGACAAAATCGGCTTGCCGGGGTTTCAGTTTATTCAGGATCCCATCGATTATTTCGGACGAACCTGGCATACAAACATGGATTTTTTAGATCACGCCCAGGAGAGCGATTTGATGCAAATGGCGGTTATCACGGCGTCGATTGTTTATCACACGGCCATGCGCGATCAAAAAATTCCCCGGAAACCGCTGCCAGAACCAACGGACTGATTCTCATTTATAACATTTCAGAAGAGCCTTGCAATTTCCGGAAATTTTTACAACATTATTTATTTATGAAACGAATACTTTTGATTTCTTCGATAACACTGAATTTGATAATCCCATGCTTAATTCTCACGGTAAATTTTTGAAAAACAAAATTTTGAATGCTTCGACACACGCCATTTTTATCCGCTTTTTTATGATGCTTTCCATGGTGTTTTCGGCTTCAGGATTGCTGGGGCAGGGAACGATAAACGATCCACGCTTTAACAAAATACTTATTGATGATGACGATAATTTTACGACGGTTGGGAATATCGGTCTGACGATTTCCAATTTTGGAACATTCGGCGATGGATTTGTGGCGCAATCACCGGTGGATCAGCCCTCCTGCGAACATCCGAAAGGCTCCGGCATCGAACATCTGTTTGTCGGCGGATTGTGGGTTGGAGGTGAATCGCCCACCGGGACGCATGTCACGACCGGCGCCTTTAATATTTCCAGTCTTTCGGGCGGGGCCGGCGCTTCTAATTTT
>CAYVDX010000498.1:0-3872 GCA_964450485.1 uncultured Calditrichaceae bacterium | reverse complement strand
ATTATTTAGACAGAAATGGAGATGTTTCCGATTTTAATAATACAATAAAAACAGATGGGTGGGATTTAAAAATTGTTGCCGACGGCACCGCCACGCCGGAATTTAGTAAAGCGATCATTCTTTTGGGAAAAAATGACCAGGGACAAAAACCGGCCCGTTTTGGGGAAGTCGATGGCGATGTATTATTTAAGAATATCTATTTCGCTGGTGTTACCGATGACGACAAACAATTGAATGACCTGGTCAGGGTTTTTAAAGACGATGCAATCATGGAGATGGAAAACTGTTATGTTGAGTGGGTTAAACTGCATGTATTTCGATCCTTCGGCACAAATGCGACCCTACACATTAAAGACAGCTATTTTAACAATATTAGTGGTACCGGCGGCCCGTTTAATGGGAAGGTCGCTAATTTTGATGATAACCCGGTAAATGAGATCATCATGCAGAACAACACGATGGTAAATATACAGGGGATCATGTTCAAAATCCGGTTTAATACGGTAAACAAGTTTGTTTTTGATCACAATACCGTTGTAAATACAATCAAGTGGCCATTCCATTTTGAATATTGGACTGATGGCGAGATTACCAATAATATATTTTTCAATGCCTCATCCTATGGCGAAAACGCGATAGATGCATCTAACCAGGATTTGGGTCAACAGCAATTTGGCATTGTAAATTTGTTCGATGTTCCGGATTCCCTGCTTGCACAGGCAGGACTGGCGGATTCAAGCGAAAGAAAAATGGTCGTCAAGAACAACCAGTTCTTTTTTGACCAGGATGTAAAAGATTATATCGCTACATGGTTTGCCGTTGACTCAGCAAGCGGCGGTTTAGTGGTTGAAGAACCCTGGATGAACCCACGGACACAATCGTGGTTTGACGATGACGCCGCATATCCTTTATTAGATGGTGAAGATCCGATTATCGAAGATGTTGGATTTGTCGAATATCCAACCGCCGATTCCATGATTGTTAAAATGGATCAATGGCGAACAGATGGGCTAAAAACAACCTGGTTCTGGGTTGATGACGATGGCGATAAAGTGGGCAACGCGACAGATCGCCCCCATGATCTTACTTATTCCACCAGCAGCGTTTCCTATACTGCCGCGGAGGGCGGATTCCCATTAGGCGACCTCAACTGGTATCCCGACAAAAAAGCTGAGTGGGAAGATTTTATCTCCGGTTTTGAATCTGAGCCGTCAACACAGGTTCCGGCAAATTTTGAATTGTCTCAGAATTATCCCAATCCGTTCAATCCCACAACTGAAATTGAATTCCGGTTAAGAAAAGCCGGTCAGGTAAAATTAGCCGTTTACAACACGCTCGGTCAGAAAGTGGTTACGCTTGTTGATGCAAAACGCACCGCCGGCACGTATAGCGTAAAATGGGATGGTCGGAACGACAACGGTAACCCGGTGACAACCGGAATTTATTTTTATAAATTGGAATTAGGCGCGAATAGTATCACCAAAAAGATGCTGTTGGCAAAGTAAATCTTTCAATAAAATTCCCTTTTCTGCAATTCCGGGGAAGGGAATTTTATTAAGGCGGTAAGATTTCGATAACAACAGATAACAGCGGATAACCGAGGTAGAAAGCCGTAAGAATGAGGATGAAAAACATACGCAATAACAGGCATGAATTGTTGGGCATCGTTGCGGCCGCTGCGCTGTTGTTGTTCGTATCAATGCGTTTAACAGGCGGCTTGCAGAGCGGCCGGCAAAGAGAACCCAATATCATTTTTATCCTGATTGATGACCTGGGCTGGATGGATGTGTCCTGTTATGGTTCAACATTTTATGAGACGCCGGCGATTGACAAATTAGCAAATGAAGGCGTCCGTTTTACACAGGCTTATTGTGCGCACCCGCGCTGCGTGCCTTCCCGGTTTTCAATTATGAGCGGAAAATATCCCGCCCGGTATGGCGTTCCGGGAAAGAACCACAATTTGCCCGACCGGGAATTTACCATCGCCGAAGCCCTGAAAAAGGCCGGGTACAAGACCTTCTTCGCCGGTAAATGGCACCTGGGTAAAAAAAACCGGCCGGAGTTTCCCTACCCGGAAAAGCAGGGATTTGACATTAATATCGGCGGCCATTCGGCGGGTGCGCCCGGCTCGTATTTCTTTCCCTACAAGGGAACGCGAAAGACGCGATCCGGCAAAACTAAAAATGTAGATGTTCCCGGGTTGGAAACGGGAAAAAAAGGCGAATATCTGACTGACCGGCTAACCGCGGAGACGATCAAATTTATCCGCAATCATAAAGATGAGCCGTTTTTAGCCTTTCTTTCCCATTATGCCGTTCATACGCCGTTTCAGGCAAAGAAAAATTTGATCAAAAAATATGAACAAAAATTAGCCGCGATGCCGGAACCGGCAGGGCCGGCGTATGTGAAGGAAGGCGTCGGGGAAACAAAAATGCGGCAGGATAACCCCGTCTATGCCGGAATGATTCACAGCGTGGATGAAAGTGTCGCGCAAATAATGCAAACGCTTGAAGCGCTCTCCCTTGCTGATAACACAATTATCATTTTCACCTCGGATAACGGGGGACTGTCAAACCGGGGCGCAAAACGCTATGGCGGTAAACGGGATTTAGCAACCTCAAATTTTCCGTTGCGCGCCGGCAAAGGCTGGTGTTACGAAGGGGGAATCAGGATACCGCTGATTGTCAAATGGCCGGGCGTAACCAAACCGGGCAGCGAATCGAATGCGGTGATCACCGGGCCCGATTTTTATCCCACGATTTTAGAAATGACCGGTCAGCCGCTGATTCCCGAACAACATCTTGACGGCATTAGTTTTGCGACGGTTTTAGCCCGAAAACAAAAAACAGCCCGTCGGCAGGCATTTTGGCATTCGCCGGTCGGTCGGCCGAGGTCAACCGGCGATGAAAATTGCAGCGTTATCCGCGATGGCGATTACAAACTGATCGATTGGTATGATGAGGATAAGGTTGAGCTGTATAATATCAATGACGATCTGAAGGAAAAACACGATCTGTCCGGTTCGCTTCCCGAAAAGCGAAACGAGCTGTACCACAAACTGCTCGACTGGAGAAAACAGGTCGGCGCATACATTCGAACAAGGAAAAGATGATTTTGAAATGATGATGAAACTTAGCATGCTTTACCCGGTAATTTGCGGTTTGTTCATTCTGTCCGGTTCGCCATTTGTCCTGGCGCAAGGGGAGGGGAATATTTTACGCAATTCCGATTTTGAAGACGGCGCGGCGAATTGGGAACCGAGAAAATGCTCCATAACTATTGTTGATAATCCCGTTTTCTCCGGCAGTCATTCATTGTTGGTCACAGACAGGACGAAAGACTTTGGCGGCCCCGCCCAGGCTATCACGGATAGTTTGCTGCGCCACGGCCAGGGAAAATATATTATTTCCGGATATTATCGCACGGCCAGCGGGGAAGATTCCGCAAAAATGGTGGTCAGGCTGACGGTCGATGGCCTAAAAACGAATTACCCGGTTTTTGCGCCAATCGGTCCAAACGGATGGGCGCATGTCGTCGATACGCTTTTTTTAACCTGGGGATATACCCCTTCGGAGGCAAGCTTTTTCCTCCAGACAAAAAATGACCGCGCTTTGAATTACTACGTCGATCAGATTGCATTGATACCGGACAGCGTTTACGGGGGAATTGATCCGGGTGATACGCTCACTGCTCCGCCGGACGACCCGATTACGCCGCAGGAATATGAACAAATGCTGGGAAACGGATTTGACGCAAGCTGGACAAAAACCGACAACCAGGCGGCAAAATACAGCGAAGCGCTGCTTCAGGAGCTTGGGGCAAAAGGGTTCACGCATTTTCGCCTGCGAACGAACTGGGAATCGCCCGACAGG
>CAYVDX010000497.1:0-3886 GCA_964450485.1 uncultured Calditrichaceae bacterium | reverse complement strand
GGCAATGAATGGGAGTCGCTGTGAATATATTCCGCCGCCATCAAATTCATTGGTTTATTTCTCTTTTAGCCGTTTTGATTACCACGGGGCGGTCCCGCACATCTCAATCTCATCCCGACGAAGTGAAATTTGAGCACATCGGCGCGGAGCAGGGGCTGTTTCAGCGAAACATTACCGCGATTTTGCAGGATTCCCGCGGGTTTATGTGGTTTGGCACGACGGACGGATTGAATCGCTACGACGGCTATGAATTTACCACGTTTCGCTTTGATCCGCTGGATTCAACCGCCATTTCCGGTAACAATATTTACTCAATTTATGAAGATCAACGAGGATTTTTGTGGATCACGACCAGCGGCGGCGGCATTAACCGCTACAATCCCGCCAATCAATCGTTTACCCATTTTTATCATACCGCGGATGATCCGCACAGCTTGAGCAACGATAATGTCAGCAGCATTTTGGAAGATCGCAACGGCAATTTTTGGCTGGGAACCAATGGCGGCGGCTTAAATTTATTCAACCGGAAAACAGACAAATTTTACACGATTCGTCACGATCCGGCAAACCCGCACAGCTTGAGCAGCAACTTTATCAGCGTGATGATGGCGGATCAAAACGGCGATATCTGGTTGGGAACCAATGGCGGCGGGCTTAATAAATTAGTCATTCCCAACGATGTATCCGCGGAATCAATGCCTGAGGATTCTGTCCGGAAAATGTTAAAATTCACGCGATTTTACGCCCAGGGGCCGGCGTATTTACCGGAAATTTACGATTCGCTTCAGTCGCTGATCCGGCGGCAGCGCTATATTTCCGCCATCCAGCAAGCAGGGGTGGGGCAAGATCATCTCGATTTTTTTAATATTGATCGTCCCACGGATGTGTTGATCGTCTGCATGGGCAACAGCAACGCTTTCGGCATGAGCGATTACGGCTGGATCGAAAACGGCGATGATGCGCCGGTGTGGGAAATGAAATACGACCAATCCGTCTATTTTGGCGGCAAATCACTCAGCCGCATACAAATGGATGTGATCCGCCTGGACAGCGGTCCGTACAAACTTCGTTATCGCAGCGGCGGTATAAAAAAAGCGCTTAACGCGGCGGAAAATGATTTGTGGGGCATTCAACTCTTATCCATCTCATCGGCTGAAGCGACTTTTTTTAAAAAAAATTTAGGGCGGCGCGTCACCCATAACTGGCTTCCGCACAACTGGGTCACCGAATTGCACGAGGGTGCGGACGGCAATCTTTGGATCGGCACGGCGGATGGATTGGCATGTCTGAATAAGACAGATACGGAAGGCGAAACGTTTTCCGTGTATCAACATCAGGCCAAAAATCCCCACAGCCTGGATCAGAATTACATTTCCGGGATTTATGAAACGCGTAATCAAGCGGATCATTCGCTTTGGATCACCACCTCGTCGGGCAAACTCCACCGGCTGGATGCGGCAACCGGCAAAATAACCCGCATGCCCCAATCCCGCGGAGCCGACCGGAAAACCGCTTTTTTGCGCACCGGCAACAAAGTTTCAACGCTGCTGAATGATCAACAAAAAGCCTTGTGGATTGGCACCGCGACCGATGGGCTTTATCGCCTGAAGCACATCGCGCCCGACGAAAAATCACCCGAAAAAAAGGTAGTAAGTTTAGAAAAAAGCGATAGTTATCACCTTGAGCATTATTCACATTCGCCAAACGATCCAAAAAGTTTGAGCCACAATTCCATCACATCGATTTATGAAGATCGTTCCGGGATTTTATGGATCGGCACTGCACGAGGCGGGTTAAACAAACTCAATCGCCGGCAGCAAAAATTCTCCCATGTTCAGCATATTTCCGATGACCCGCGCAGCCTGAGCCATCCGGTGGTAACGGCGATTTTTGAAGATGAGCACAAAAACCTATGGGTCGGCACTTACGGCGGCGGGTTGAATCGCCTGAGACAAACGAGCCTTTCATCTCCCTGGCAAACCGTTGCGCAATATCGCCGCAGCCCGGACGATCCCCTTTCGCTTGCCAGCGATTATGTCACGGCGATTTACCAGGATCAATCCGGCAATCTTTGGATCGGCACGCACGGCGGGGGACTGGTTCAATTCAAAAAAACAAGCGAAGGAATACCGCAGTTTACCCACTACAAACACAACCCGTTAAATGCGAACAGCATCAGCGGGAACAATGTGAATACTATTTCCGAAGGCCAGTACGGGCAACTTTGGATCGGCACAAATTCCGGTTTAAACAAATTTGACCGGCTGACGGAGCGGTTTACACACTACCGTTTTGACCCGGGAAATCCACACAGCCTGAGCAACAACGAAGTGTGGGCCATTTACGAAGATTCCTACAGCCAGGGAAAAACGCTCTGGATCGGCACGCGAAACGGCATCAACAAGTTTGACCGCCATAACAACCGCTTCATCCGCTACACCCGCGATTTTGACGATCCCACCAGCCTGAATAACCCGGCGGTGCTGTCAATTTTCCAGGATAAAACCGGCAATCTCTGGTTCGGCACCTACAGCGGCGGGTTGAACAAATTTGATCGCGACGCCGAGCGGTTTGAGTTTTTTACCGAGCGCGACGGGCTTGCCAACAATATGATTTTCGGCATTTTGGAAGATCAAAAAGGCAACCTTTGGTTGAGCACAAATAAAGGCATATCCAAGTTCAATCCACAGACGCTAACTGTGCAGAATTTCGATACTTACGACGGCTTGCAAGCCAATGAATTCAATGCCGGTGCTTATTTTCAAAACAAACAGGGCGAAATGTTTTTCGGCGGCGTCAATGGAATGAATGCGTTTTTTCCCGACAGCATTTTTAAAAATCCATACATACCGCCGGTAGCCTTGACCGGGTTTAACATTTTAGGCAAGCCCCGCACAGCGCTGTTGAGCGAAGCGCAAGCGCGTCATCAAGCGATTGAACTGGATTACCGGCAAAATTTTATTTCATTTGAATTTGCCGCGCTTGATTTCACCAACTCCGGCAAAAATCGCTATGCTTATAAACTTGAGGGCGTCAATAAGGAATGGATCGACATTGGCAGCCGCAGGTTTATCAGTTTTTCAAACCTCGCCGCCGGTCGTTATACATTTCATGTCAAAGGCGCGAATAATGACGGCGTATGGAACGAAACCGGCGCCGCGGTTGAGTTGATTATCCATCCGCCGTTTTGGCGGACCTGGTGGTTTTTGGCGCTCTTTGCGATCGCCGCCATTGCGGCAATGCTGCTTTTGATCAATCTTCGCATTCGCCAAAAATTCAGGCGATTGGTTGAATTTGAGCAAATCCGATTGCAGGAAAACGAGCGCGTTCGCACCAAAGCCGCGCATGATTTTCACGATGAGTTGGGGCATAAACTCACCAAAATTTCCCTGTTCAGCGAGGTTATCAAACGCAATTTGCAGGCAAAATCACCGCCGGCGACGGCTGCGGGTGATGTCGTCGATTATCTGAATCGCATCGGCGAAACCGCGAAAAGCCTTTCCGGCGGGATGCGCGATTTCATCTGGACGCTTGACCCCGACAAAGATTCGCTTTACGAAGTGGCGGTGCGGCTAAAGGATTTCGGAGATGAACTGTTTGACAAAACCGGCATTCACTTTCGCATTGACGGCTTGTCGGAAAGCCTGAAAAATCACCGCTTAAACAGCGACTGGCGGCGGCATCTCACCCTCATTTTCAAGGAAGCCTTGAACAATGCGCTGAAACATGCGCAATGCAAAAATGTCGTTTTGACCATTGAGCTTCAGGATGACCGGCTGATGATGCGCCTGATCGACGACGGTTGCGGCATGTTAAAACACGCTTCCGGTAGAAACACCCGGGAAAACACCGTTTATCAGTTGAAAAAAACAGGTTCAGGCGGCAA
>CAYVDX010000496.1:0-3904 GCA_964450485.1 uncultured Calditrichaceae bacterium | reverse complement strand
AGCCCTAAAAGAGAAGCGCCGCTGGTGGCCATCAACTGCACTGCTTTTTCACAAAACCTGATAGAAAGTGAGTTGTTCGGTCACAAAAAAGGCGCTTTTACCGGTGCAGTGGCTGATAAAAAAGGGCTTTTAGCGCACGCCGATGGCGGAACCGTTTTTTTGGATGAAATTGGCGACATGCCTTTGGAAATGCAGACAAAATTACTTCGCTTTTTGCAAACCGGGGAAATTCGGGCGATTGGCGACCTGGTCACAAAAACGGTAAATGTTCGTGTGATTGCCGCGACGAATCGAAACCTGGAAACAAGCATCGAGGAAGGTCGATTCCGATCGGATCTGTTTTATCGATTAAATGGCTTTACCATTCATCTACCGCCGCTGCGCGAACGAAGTGAAGATATTCCGTTATTTGCCTACCATTTTTTAAAATCGGCGGTCGCGGATGTGAACAAAAAGGTCACAAGCATTTCCTCGGAAGCGATGGATTTTTTGATGGGCTATGATTGGCCGGGCAATTTGCGGGAATTGCAAGGCGTCATCTCACGTGCGATTATTTTGTGTTCGGATCATCAAATAGAAAAGGAACATCTGCCCTTATCGCTGCAGGATGAAACCTCAGCTCCCAAATTAGACAACGGCTTTTTAGCCGCCAAGACAACTGTCGTTGAGAATTTTGAGCGGAAGGCGATTTCAAAATATCTTACGGATACCAGGGGCAACATTACTCAAGCCGCTGAAAAGGCGCGGTTACCGCGTCGCACTTTCTATCGGCTGATGGATAAATTGGGTATTTCACGCGATGTATATCGAAAAGGAAGTGAGAATCATCGCTGAATCCTAATCCGGACAAGCCCCCAAAGGGACAGGCTAGAACCAAAAAGATTTTCCAGCTCAAAAGAACGTAGTGGCCTGGCATGCCATGCCACTACGTTGAATCGCACACTGCTTAATTTCTTTGCCAGCCACGCAATGCCGCAAGGCGCTCCCCTGGAGGTGGTCGCTTTGTGAAAAGTGACAGAAGCTTATTTCTAAGACACTAAAATGATATTTAGCGCAAAAGCGCAACAAACTGCGCCAGTATTGACTCATTCTGGTGTGACATATTTGGCGCAGTTGAGCAAGATGGATGTTTTGAGGTCGTTAAAGGACTTGATAGATCAAAGCATCCTCTTTTCGACGTTTTGACAGCAGCCTTACTCAAAACAGACAGCAATCAGTTGAATTGAATTGTGCCAAAAACGTCACACTCCCGACTTCCCCCTTTATCAACAGCATTAAAAACTCCTACCTATTAATCACAGACAAAACAACAACTTATGACCCCGAGAATGATGAAATATCATTTCAAAAGGAATTGTGGCATTGCTTTTGTAATAATGTTGGGAAAGGTTACTATTCAGTATTGTGGGAATCCGGCAGGTTTGTCGCGAACCTAAACACGATAAACCTTGAAGGTTTTCCGATTGATTTTAAAATATCGCTAAAAAGTGTAAAAATATGGAATGTTTAAAACCTAAAATAAACCTTCAAGGTTTTTATGCTGTGATTCCAGAAAAAACAGTATTCTAAACGCCCAAAAAAAGTAATTGCCGAATAGAATGGGAAAAAGAATCGTTTTCAACGATAAACAAAAAAGTATCAGAAAAAAAAGTATCAGAAATAGAATAATCGGTAGTTTACAAACACTAACATAAAGGAATATACACATGGGATTAGACCAATCGAATCGGTATGCGGATCTGAGCCTGAAAGAGGCTGATTTGATCGCAAATGGCAACCATATTTTGGTAGCCTATATTATGAAACCCAAAGCCGGCTTCGGCACATACCTGGAAACGGCGGCACACTTTGCCGCCGAATCTTCCACAGGCACCAACGTTGAAGTTTCAACAACGGACGATTTCACGCGGAGCATAGATGCCGTCGTCTATGAAATCGATGAGGCCAAAGAGATCATGAAAATCGCCTATCCGCTGGAACTTTTTGACCGAAACATTACCGATGGCCGTGCGATGATATGTTCTTTTCTGACGCTGACAATCGGCAATAACCAGGGCATGGGCGATGTGGAATATGGAAAGATTCACGACTTTTATGTTCCGCCGCATTATTTAGCCCTATACGACGGACCTTCGATGGACATCAGCGATCTTTGGCGAGTGCTGCGCAGACCGGTGGTTAACGGCGGATTCATTGTCGGGACGATCATTAAACCAAAACTGGGGTTGCGACCCAAACCCTTTGCCGACGCCGCTTATGAATTCTGGTTGGGCGGCGACTTTATTAAAAATGATGAGCCCCAGGGCAACCAGGTCTTTGCGCCTATGAGGGAGGTGATTCCCCTGGTAGCGGACGCCATGCAGCGCGCGCAGGATAAAACCGGGGAAGCCAAGTTGTTTTCCGCCAACATTACGGCCGATGATCATCACGAGATGATTGCCCGCGGCGAGTTTATTTTGGAGGCATTTGGCAATAATGCCAATCACGTTGCGTTTTTGGTGGATGGCTATGTCGCCGGTCCCGCGGCGATAACCACGGCGCGGCGTAATTTTCCCAATCAATATCTGCATTTTCATCGCGCCGGTCACGGGGCTGTCACCTCGCCGCAATCCAAGCGCGGTTACACCGGTTTTGTTTTGGGCAAAATGGCGCGGATGTCCGGGGCGTCCGGTATCCACGTGGGTACGATGGGATATGGCAAGATGGAAGGCGAACACGAGGATAAAAATATTGCTTATATGATCGAGCGGGACTCGGCGGACGGGCCGTTTTATCACCAGGAATGGGAAGGGATGAAACCCACAACGCCGATCATTTCCGGCGGCATGAATGCCTTGCGGATGCCCGGTTTTTTTGAGAACCTCGGTCATTCCAACCTGATTATGACTGCCGGCGGCGGTTCGTACGGGCACCTCGACGGACCGGCGAATGGGGCGCGGTCGCTGCGCCAGGCTGAGCAATGCTGGAAAGCCGGTGCAGATCCGATTGAATTTGCCAAGGAACATCGTGAATTTGCCCGGGCGTTTGAATCTTTCCCCGGCGATGCTGATCTGCTTTACCCGGGTTGGCGCGAAAAACTGGGAGTGCGGTAGGAGTGGGAGGAATGAAGGGTGAAGGGTGAAAAGTGAAAAGTGAAAAGTGAAAAGTGAAAAGTGAAAAGTGAAAATTACATTTTAAGTTCTTCAGAAACGGTAAATTATTACAATACCACATCCGTTTATAGCGTTATAATCGTTGGTAAATTAAGATATCACAAGGCTGAATATGCATCATAAAAATTCACTTAAAGCAATCATATTTGATGTAGATGGCACGTTAGCGGATACCGAACGCCATGGTCATCTCCCGGCTTGCAATGCGGCATTCACTGAAATGAACCTGTCGATTCAGTGGGATTGGGAAACGTATAAAGAAATGTTGACGATCCCCGGCAATGCCAATCGATTGCGTAAGGTGCTCGCCGAACAATCCGAAATGACGTCCGATGAAATTGAAACGCTCGTTCCGCAATTTGAAAAATCAAAACAGCGTTTCTACATCGAACGCTATCTGCCAAAGCTTCGCCTTCGTCCCGGGGTAGCTGAAATAATTGAAGCCGCGGCGTCAAGCGATATCCGGCTGGCCATCGTATCCACAAGCTATGAATCGCAGATTCGGGCGCTGCTTGACAATCAACTTGCTAAATATAAACAGGCATTTAACCCCGTGCTGGGCAAGGAATCCGGCAAAAAAACCGGCGATAACGGCATTTTATATCAAAAGTGTATTTCACTGCTTGGGATTGATCCATCCTGTATCTTGGTCATCGAAGACGCCGAGGACGGTTTGCGCGCTGCTAAACGCGCCGGTTTATCGTGTGCCGTTTTTTACAACGAATATACCTTCGGACAAAATTTTGCCGGGG
>CAYVDX010000495.1:0-3906 GCA_964450485.1 uncultured Calditrichaceae bacterium | reverse complement strand
GGCCGGCAAACCCGGCAGTGTAAGCCAGTCCTCGCCTTCACCAAGCGAATCGCTGACAAAATAAAATAAATCGCCGCTGCCTGAATTTGAAATCAGCAGCTCGAAAGGCACATCTGTCTGATTGGTGAACAAGGTATCGGATATTCGGGCCGGCGAAACGGAAATCGCCGGTTGGGCAACGCCGTTAATCGCCAAGGTAACCGGTACTTGCACGTTTGGCTGATTGACGGAATTGTTGGCAATCTTAATGACGGCGTGATATTCCGCCTGTGGGTTCACCGCCGCGGCAATGATATTGAGAATAAGCGAATCCCCGGGAAGCACGGTTTTTTGGAGTGGGAAGTCGGAAAATCCCGCCGTATCTGCTTCCGCCAGCCAGCCCAACCCGGCTTCGCTGCCAAAAACGCCGTGACCAAAATCCGGCGCAAAATCCGGCAAATCAACCGTTTCCAAAGGGATGACCGTCAGCGAAGCGTTCATGTTTTCATCTAAAATAAAATTTTGCGCCACCGCCTTGAGAAATTGGGCTTTCACGGAATTGCCGGTAAAAATTAGCGGTAAAGAAATGCCGATTGGGGTGAGGGTCGTATCAACAATTTGCACTGCGATTGCAACCGGCGGCAGGTTTAGCGTATCGGCGATGATGCCGGAAATATCGAATAAAATGTCGTATTCCGAACCGACGTCGTATAAAACCGGGCCGATTCCCAGCGGCGCCGGAAAGCTGCCCGTGGCAAAATTTTGATCCAGATCGATGGACATCAACGCTTCCGCACTGGTATCCACCGGGCCGGCAAAGTTGATCGTTATTGTGTAGCTTACAAAATCTTCCTCTATTTCAACGGACTGTACATCCAGACCGGGCGTGCTGACATCGCCCGTGGAATCTTCAATCGCCGTTGCCAAAATGGTACTCCCAGCGGGTTGATTCGGACGAATCCTGGGGATTTCAAGGTCTGCATTCGCCAACTTTTTGAGCAACAGGTTTTTGAATAAGGCAAACGATAAATTATGAATGGCATTGTTAGTCTGCATCGTCTGTTTTGCCGGTGAAGCCGGCGCATCGGTGATGGATACGTCCAGTGATTGATCGCCATCGTTGTAAATCACCAGGTTTTTCGTTTGGGATGTAAATCGCGGCGTCTCAAACCGCAGCGAATCTGTTGATACGCGAATCTGCGGCGAAGTTACAGCATTTTGGGCAAAGAGTTGACCCAACGCCAGGATTGCAATGGTTAATCCACACAATTTTTTCATTTGAATTCCCTCCTGTAAAGCGATTTTCATTCATTATCGAGTGCGCTTTCAGCCGTCAGCTTTCGGCGCCCGTTCCATAAGTTAATTGTTTTCAATGTGTTTGCGCAAGGATTGTGACATATCCGAAATCATTTTACTTCAACGCCGCGCCAAAACGCGACGTGATCCTTGATTTGGCTGGCGGCGTCTTTGGGATTGGGGTAAAACCACGCCGCATCCCGGTTGACTTCGCCGTCCACGACGATGTTGTAATAACTTGCTTCACCTTTCCAGGGGCAGGTCGTATGTGTTTCGCTTTTCGTAAAATATTCTTTATTGATCGACGTTGCCGGGAAGTAATAATTCCCTTCAACCACGACGCCATTTTCACTTTCAGCCAGCACTTTGTTTTTCCAAATCGCTTTTGGCATGGCTTTGTCTCCTGTAATAATTTTTTCATTGAATATAATTTGAAAAGTGTGTATTCCAAGTGGATTTTTTATCCGATTGTATAACCAGCCGCTGACAGAAATCTTTTAAAAATATTGAACAAAGGCAATGTCTGCATTATTTTTGAGAGACTTTAAACGCGACGTAACCAATTGGCCAACAAAAAATACTAAATAAATGAAAAACAAAGGGTTAAAAATATTGTTTTTTAGTGATTCCTTTATCAGCAGACACCCTTTTTAAGGGTGTAGATTCGGTTTTACGTAAAATATTCTCTCATTTATTTCACCCCGACGGGGTTTTAATGGGTTTAAGTTACGTTTTTTCTATAAATATGTCACCCCTTAAGGGGTTTAATTTCAAAAATTAGGATCATTTGCCAATGATACCCCGTAGAGCTTGCCCCCGGCGTTCCGGGGCAGGCTCCGGTTTGCCGGGGGGGGAAATATTTGAAAGCAAAAATTACGTAAAATGAAATCTACACCCCTTTTTAAATAGATCTGAAACTTTAGCTTGTTTAATTCACGAAATATGTTCATTTATCGTTATTAAAATTTTGTGCTTTTTGGTGTATTTTAGTGGGCCGAATAGTTACAGCGAAACAAATTTTACAGAACAAAAAGGAGAAAGCCATGAAAATTACCGTGATTGGCGCAGGGCATGTTGGTGCAACCACTGCGCAGCGAATCGTAGATCGAGAATTAGCGAATGAATGTGTTCTGGTTGATATTGTTGAAGGGATTCCACAAGGAAAGGCGCTGGACATGTGGGAATCCACGCCATGCAGCGGCAGCGACTGTCGCATTATTGGCACGAATACGTACGAAGAAACCGCGAATTCTGATTTGGTAATCATTACCGCCGGATTGGCGCGTAAACCCGGCATGTCCCGGGATGATTTGCTGGCAAAGAACGTTCAAATCGTCAAAAGTGTCACCGAGCAAGTGATGAAATTTTCACCGAACACGATGATTCTCGTCGTTTCCAATCCGCTGGATGCCATGGTTTACACGGCGCAGAAAATATCCGGGCTGCCGCACAAACGGGTGTTCGGGATGGCCGGCGTTTTGGATACTTCCCGCTATCGCTCGTTTATTGCGCTGGAATTGGGCGTTTCCAGCAAGGATATTCAGGCGCTGGTGCTTGGCGGGCACGGTGATACGATGGTGCCATTGCCGCGTTACACCATGGTCGGCGGCATTCCCTTGCCGGAACTTTTAAGTCAGGAACGGATTGATGCGATTGTAGAACGAACTCGCAAGGGCGGTGGCGAAATTGTCGGTCTGTTGAAAACGGGCAGCGCGTACTACGCGACCTCCGCGGCTGTGGCGGAAATGGTTGAATCGGTGGTGAAAGACAAAAAGCGCATTCTGCCGTGCGCGGCGTATTTGCAAGGGGAGTATGGATTATCCGGCATTTATTTGGGCGTGCCGATCAAAATCGGAAAAGAAGGGGTTGAGCAGGTTTTTGAATTAAAACTCAACGCCGAGGAAAAAGCCGCTTTGGAAAACTCCGCAAAGGCAGTCCGGGAACTCACTGCAAAGATCAATTTGTAAAAAGACGCCGGGAAACCGGCTGAAGGAAAATCAGTTAGCCGGTTTCCCGTAATATCTTACATTCATTTTTACAACTCAGACCTGTAATTTCACCACTGAATGGGATTGAAACTCATGTCGTTGGTCCTGATCGATGTGAGGCGTTTGATCGTCACTGAATAAAAGCGTACAATTATAAACTCTACAATTATAAACTCATGGAGGATAAATGAATTCTCAGCATTTTATCGAGTTGGAACAAAAATATGGCGCTCACAATTATCACCCGCTGGAAGTGGTTATCGCCAGGGGCAAAGGCCTGTGGGTGTGGGATGTTGAAGGTGAAAAATATATGGATTTTTTGTCGGCATACAGCGCGGTCAACCAGGGGCACTGTCATCCGAAGATCATCGACGCGCTAACGGCGCAGGCAAAAACGCTAACCTTGACTTCCCGCGCATTTTTCAACAGCGAGTTGGGCGTTTATGAAAAATACATCACCGATTATTTTGGATATGACAAGGTTTTGCCCATCAACACCGGCGTTGAAGCGGTTGAGACAGCCATGAAACTTGCGCGTAAATGGGCGTATGATGTAAAGGGCGTTCCCCGTTACCAGGCGAAAATCATTTTTGCGGAAGGCAATTTTCACGGGCGAACCCTGGGCGTCATTTCCGCTTCGACA
>CAYVDX010000494.1:1358-3907 GCA_964450485.1 uncultured Calditrichaceae bacterium | reverse complement strand
TGGACGGTACGAAAGTGCGGATGCGCTTCTAAAGCTGTTAGAGCTACACAAACACCTAAAATCTATCTAACCCGTTTTATTTGAGTTTGTTATGGTTTTAAAAAAATCATTGATTTTTCTCGCTTGTTTCCTCTGCGTTCCCCGTGACCTCTGCGGTTCGAAAAAGCGCATAACATCAGTTAGTATAACAAAATTTGAGTGATCGGAAAAACGGAATAATAAAAAAAGCGCCGGTCACAAACGAGACCGGCGCTTTTGAAAAAAAAGATTTACTGATTCGGCTTACTTCATCAGAATCATTTTGCGTGATTTGACAAAGTCACCGGCTTGCAAGCGGTAGATGTAGATGCCGCTGGCCACTTTCACACCAAAGTCATTGGCGCCGTCCCAGACCACTTCTTTAAATCCAGCGATCTGTTGTTCGTTCACCAATGTGCGCACAAGCTGACCCAGCACGTTGTAGATGGCAAGCTTCACATCCACGTTCTCTTTCAGCGCATACTGCAGCGTGGTGGTGGGGTTGAACGGGTTGGGATAGTTTTGCTCCAACGCAAATGCCTGCGGCAAGCCGGCCGGTGTGTCACCGATGGCCAGCACGGTGTTAACAAAGCCGACATTAAAGGCCTTAACGCTGGCGGCATGCGCATTATCGCGGATGCCTTGCAAATCATCTCCGGCGACGATGGCAAAGGTTGCCCAGGCCGTGTCGCCCGGGGCGATACCGTCAAAGGGACCGGCGCCTATCCAACTGCGATAATCTCCATTAGCGCCAACGGAGTTGAGGTCTTCCGTGGTAATCCATTGGAAAGAACCGCTGCGCGCATCGCCCGGGGGCGTATCCGTGGTGACCCGTCCACCGGAATAGTTCTCCAACGCGGACATGCCGTAATAAGCGCCGGCATTGTCGAATTGATAGACCAGGTTTTCCGAGGGGGAATAGCCGCCGGAGTTGGTGGCAAAATTGGCAATATCCCAGTCAATAAAGATACCGGCATAAAGCCCGTCTAACTGCGCCCCGGTGTTGTTGACAAACCCGTAACGCACAATCATGAATTCTTCACCGGTGTTGCTGTAGCTCTTCTGAACCACCGGCAAGCCAAAGGGCGTGGGGGCGTTGCCGTCGGTGATGGTGGCTTCGGCAATCTGGTCAAAATTGCCGTCGGCGGTAAATCCGCCGTCAAAAGTGCTGCTTTGGATGGTCATGTCGCTGATGTTACCGAAACTGCCGATCTGACCGTTGACCGAGCCGGCCGCGGCGGTGCCAAAAATCACCCCGCCGGTAAACAAGCCGTTTGCGCCTTTCCAGGAAACGCCCGGTCCGGTGAAGTTCACGTTTTCCGCGCCAATGGAACCGTCGTTGAATATCCCGGCGTTTAGATCGCCCGGCGTGTGAACCAGGCTGCTCAAAACCGGCGCGCCCGGTTCCGCGGAAGCGATGTTGGAAGAATCGCTTTCGCCTTCGTCATATTGCGCGGTGACATAGTAGTAATAGGTCGTTCCCGTGGATACCGCCCCGTCACTGTATGTTGAGATGCTGTCGGCCACTGTGGCAAGCAGTGAATAGGCGGCATTGTCGGTGGAACGATAAATGTTGAAACCGGTCAACCCGTCCACTTGCGGCGGGTTGTTAATGCCCCGGTTACTCACTCCCACCAACTCTAACTGCCGGGACGCCTGGATGCGCAACTGTTTTAGCGTGACTAAATCCATCTCAGGCGCTTCGGAAACATCGCCGGTTGGCGCAAGTTCCACAATGCGCGCGTCTTTGCCCACGCCTTCCTGAACCAGGGCGCGAACCATCAGGTTGTCCGGGAAGCCCAGCGGGCTCAGTTTCTGCCAGCTAACACCGTCAAAGCTCAACCAGGTGCGTTCCACATCAAAACCGTCCTGGTCTAACCCGATCCCGTAGTTAAAAGTGTCGGGCTGGACTAAGGAAAAAAAGAAATCACCGGAGTTGACGGAAATATTGCTGCCGGAAATGTCGATCTCGTTGAACTGATTCCGGGCAGGCACGGTGTAAGGGGTGTTGGCGATTACCTCGGTTGTGGGCGGAGCGTCGCCGCCGGTCGGGTTTACCAGCACCGAGTATTCAACAGCATCGAGCGGATTGGTGATCCCGACCCAGTAAGCTTTAATTGCCAACAATTTCGAGGGATAAACATTCGGCGTGAAGCGAACCGCGAATTCTCCGGTTGCGGAAAAGCCAAAACCGGTCTCGGCGCTGCCGTCGTCATAGCCTAATTCACCCGGCGGCAGGGGCGGCTGCCAGCTCAAGTCGATCGCGCTGGGCGTGCTGGTAGCTGTGAGTGAACGCGGCGGGTTTAAGCCCATCGGCGGCGGCGCTGTTCCCTGGCGTGTGTATGATACTAAATCCAGCGAAAATGAGGCCCCATTATTAAAGTTATCGCCGACGTGCTCGCGAAAACCAATATAAATATCCGAGCCGGGGGGAACCAAACTACCGATTGAGTAAGCGTATTTTACCCAGGTATCCGTGGTGTCGCCGCCGGGACCAAAACCCAGCGTTGCCACCAATACGGTAAAACTGT
>CAYVDX010000494.1:0-1258 GCA_964450485.1 uncultured Calditrichaceae bacterium | reverse complement strand
TCGGCATCCGGGCCGTCAATGCTCACGCCGGTTTTGTCAACCGCTTCGTTGTTGGCAGCCGGTGAGCCGGAATTGTAAAGCAAATAGTCAACATCCGTGACCAGGTCGCTGGCGCCGTCCCAATTGTAGAGAATCACCACTTCGTCGCCATTGGTCAAGCCGCCCTGCCCGTTAATGCTGCCGGGCGTGGCTTCCAGCATGTCCGGCGCGTCATTGGGATTGTTTGAACCGTCCTCGTAAAGTTCGTACGTCGGATCAACGCCATACCAGGAGACAAAAGCGGAATCGCCGTTTAATGCCACGGTTTGATACTCACCCGGGGCGATCAATGCGCCGGCCGGAAAGCGGGCATTCCAGTCGCCAAAACCGCCGCCCCCGCCGCCGCCTTCAACGATCTGATAATAAAACGTGCCGCCGCTGGCGAAGGTCGCGTCGGTGAGGTAATAATTTGTGAGATCTACGCTAAATGCTTCCGGATTGTATATTTCCACATATTCGCCGCCCGTCGGCGTTACAACAATTTCGCTGATTAGCAATTTTTTCACTCCCTGTCCTTCAGCGATACTCAAGTCATCAAAAAAGTATTGATCCGTTGATGACATATTGGAAGACGCTGTGAAACGCAGTTGAAATGCCGCGTGATATGCGTCCGCCGGCAACGGATACTCCACTTTGCTAAACGGCTCATAAACGCCAAAGCCGTTGTCGGTGCCTTGCAGGGTATCCAGGGTTTTCCAGGACATATCACTGGCATAATAACTAATCAAGACATATTCACCGATTTCAAGGTCATGTTCCGATTTCCACAATGTTAAGACCTGGCTGGAAAGACCGTACAAATCAAAAAAGCCGGTGGTGGCCTGATCATCGGGACCGGAAATCGCCATCATATACGGCTGCGAGGGAAGCGGAAAGGGAAAATTACCAAACTCGCCGATGGTTGAGTCGCCGACGACTGGCGTGCCGACAAAAGAGGGAATGTCCCAGGAAAGCAAGTCAAAATCCGGCATTGCAAAAGGCTCGTTCCAGGGGACGCTGATTGTCGGGGTTACAAAACCGAGGCCCTCGGCAAAAATCGTCATCGTGGTTTTACCGTTGACGCCATCGTGATCGATGGTGACATTTGCGCTGGCAGCGCCTTCGGTAGATGGCGAAAATACTATGTTGAAAGAGTCGGAACCCGCCGCGGCAATGCTTGCCGGTGCATTGATTACCTGAAAGTCTCCATTGTCGGAGGTGATCGAATTTATGGTCAACA
>CAYVDX010000493.1:0-3921 GCA_964450485.1 uncultured Calditrichaceae bacterium | reverse complement strand
GCGGCTCACCAAGGGCGGCTTTCCGGCCCGCTTCGGCGGGCGGCTGTCTTCCGTGGTGGAAATCAATATGAAAGAAGGCAATAACCAGCGCTTCAAAGGCGCCGCATCCATCGGTTTGGTGGCGTCGCGGGTTATGCTCGAAGGGCCGATCCAAAAAGGGCGCTCCTCATTCATCATCTCCGGGCGGCGGACGTATGTGGATGTGTTGGCGCGACCGTTTATCAACAAGAACGGCGATTCGGGCGGATATTTTTTTTACGACCTGAACGCCAAGATCAACCACGCTTTTTCCAATAAAAGTCGCATTTTTCTCAGCGTGTACGCCGGCGATGATCAATTTTATGCCCGTGAAAAAAACAGTTTTGATGACGCCGAATTTAACGCCGATTTGGGATGGGGAAACATCACCGCGACATTGCGCTGGAACCGCATTCTCAGCAGCAAATTGTTCAGCAACGCTACCCTGACCTACAGCAAATATAAATTTGACATCAACGTCCGGGATCGCGGCGGTTCGCCGGCGGCGGTGAGTTCCTCCGCCAATTATTTTTCCGGGATTCGCGATTGGAGCGCCCGGCTGGATTTTGACTATTTGCCAAGCCCCCGGCATACCGTCAAATTCGGCGGCGACGTGATTCATCACACCTTTAGCCCGGGGGCATTTCAATTTACGGAAAGGGGCGGCAACGATCCCGTGGATGTGGTCATCGCGCCTTCGGGCGAAATCAACAGCGTCGAAGCCAGCGCCTATCTCGAAGACGACATCAAATTCAGCGACGCATTTACCGCCAACCTCGGCGTGCACACTTCAGCGTTTTGGGTCAACAACAAGTTTTACAGTTCATTCCAACCGCGGCTTTCCACCCGCTATCGCTTGAACGGGGGATGGGCGCTGAAAGGCTCTTTTTCGCTGATGCGCCAGTACATCCACTTGCTGACCAACAGCGGCATCGGCCTGCCCACCGATTTGTGGGTGCCGGCCACCGACCGCGTAAAACCGCAGCAATCCTGGCAGGGCGCGTTGGGCATTGCCCGCTCTTTGTGGGATCATCAATTTGAATTCAGCGTCGAAGCCTATTACAAAACCATGGATAACCTGATCGAATACAAAGAAGGCGCAAGTTTTATCGGTCTGGACTCTGATTGGCAGGACAAGGTTGAAACCGGCAGCGGGCGCAGCTACGGCGGGGAGATTTTTATCCAGAAAAAACGCGGCAAAACCACCGGCTGGCTGGGGTACACCCTTTCCTGGACCAACCGCCAATTCGACGCCATCAACGACGGCAAAACATTTCCCTATCGCTACGACCGTCGTCACGATCTTTCCCTGGTGCTGACCCACGACCTGACCGGCCATTGGGAATTCTCGAGCAATTTCGTTTTTGGCAGCGGGACCGCGGTGACGCTCCCGGTTGGCCGGCTGCTGTTGAACACCTCCGGCTCCACGGTCGGCAATCGCTTTTTTGGCAATAATAACAACCCCTTTGCTTTCTATGGCGGCGAATTATTCCTCTACAGCGATCGCAATGCCTTTCGGATGCGCAATTATCACCGCCTGGACGTGAGCCTGCGCTGGCACAAAAACAAAAGGCTCGGCGGGCGGATTTTTTCGATCAGCATTTACAACATTTACAGCCGCAAAAACCCTTATTTTCTCTTTCTCGGCACAAACGATCGCGGCGACCGGGTGATGAAGCAAATCAGCTTGTTTCCGATCATCCCGGCGGTCAGCTATCGTTTTACTTTTTGAAATAACCGGAATGGTCGCGACCATTCCCTACAATTCCGGAGACGAAAATGATACCGAAATTCCGTATTTTTCAATTTTTGGCAATAGTTGCCGCCGCGGCGTTTCTCAATTGCGAAACCGTCGTGGAAGTGGATTTGCCGGACCACCAGCCGGCGCTGGTGGTCAACGGTTTTTTCAGCCCGGCTAACGGCTGGTACGTTTTTTTGACGCACAGCGTCGCGGCGTTGAGCAATGATTATCCCGAAGAAGTATCCGGCGCTAATGTAGAAATTTTGGAAGACAGAATCGTGATCGCGACCCTTGGCGAACTTCAAAAGGGCGTCTATTTTTCGGGAATACCGACGCCGCGGCCAGGCGTGGAATACACGCTGCGCGTCGCTGCACCGGGTTTTGAAACGGTGACAGCCGCCAGCAATCTGCCTGAAATTGTGCCCATCAAATCCGTCCAGGTTGAAACCGTTCCCACGCACTACAACGGTAAAACGGTCCATTTGACGGTGCGTTTTGAGGACGACGGAACACACAAGGATTATTACGAAATATTTCTGCTGGGCGAAACGCGCGATCAGTTCGACAAACTCATTTACCTGCAAACTAAAGACTTAGCCATCACCCAAAATAATCCAGACATTGAGCCGGGCGAGGAACCGCGATTTTTCGGCCGGTCGGCAATGTTTGACGACGCCATCCTGAACGGGACAACCTACAATCTGCAATTAACGGCAGATTTGTACGAGGGCGAAACGCACATCACGGTGATGCTGTCACACGTAACCGAAACCATTTTTCGCCATTTGCGCACCGCGGAATTTCAGGATATTAACGACGATAATCCTTTTTCGGAGCCCTCCCGAATTTTTCAAAATGTGCAAAACGGCTATGGCGTATTCGGCGGAATCAACACCGCTGCGTTTCGGGTAAGCGTTCCCTAACCCGCCAATCGTTAAAAGGCTGCTATTTCCGATCATTCCCAAATTCTCCCGCATCCCGGAGATTCCGTTTGGAATCGCCTGCCTGATTTTGCTATATTTTAATGTCTATTTTTTTACCGGAAAATTTGAGCCGCTACACAGGGAGAATTTATCATGATCAAAGTCGTGACTGCGAAGGAAATGCAGGAAAAAGACCGTTTCACCATTGAGAAAATCGGCGTGCCGGGCGTGGTGCTGATGGAAAACGCCGGGCGCGCGGTCTTTCGGGTAATTCTGCGGGAATTGGAAAATATTATCGACCCGCTGGTTTATGTTTTTTGCGGCAAGGGCAACAATGGCGGCGACGGCTTTGTGGTGGCGCGACATTTGTGGAACGAGGGTGTGTATGTGCGGGTCTTCTGTATCGCGGCGGAAAACGAGCTTGCCGGTGATGCGAAAGTCAACTACAACATTTTGAAAAACATGCAAATGCCCATCGAATTTGTCAAAAGTGTGGATGATTTCAAAGGTTTGGAAAATGAACCGCCGGATTTGTTGGTGGATGCGCTGTTGGGAACCGGGGTCAGCGGGCCGGTGCGCGGGTTTGCCAAAGATGTGATCGAATTTATCAATCAAAATATCAAAACGCGAATTGTCGCCATTGATGTGCCCTCCGGTCTGGACGCCAGTTCCGCGGAAGTGGCCGGCAGCGCCATCCGCGCGGATATCACGGTCACGATGGCTTTGCCCAAACGCTGCCATACGCTGTACCGCGCAAAAAATTACGTGGGCGAGCTGTTCATCGCGGATATCGGTATTCCGCCATTTGTTTTGAGAAAGGATGATGTGTTGGTGGAAATGCTGGAACCGGAAGATATTGTGCTGCCCTTTCGCTACGCGGATTCGCACAAATACGAATGCGGCAAAGTGGGCGTGCTGGCCGGCGCCAAAGGCTATACCGGCGCTGCCACGCTGACGGCGCAGGCGGCCATGAAAATCGGCGCGGGACTGGTGGCGTTGGCCGTGCCGGAAAGCATTAATTGGGTGATGGAGCAAAAACTGACCGAAGTGATCACCCGCCCGCTGCCGGAAACGCCGGAGCAAACCATCGGCCCGGAAAGTTTGCCGAAAATTCAGGAGTTGCTGGATTGGTGCGACGTGCTGGCCATCGGCCCGGGCCTGGGGCGGACGGTGCACGTTCAGGAAACGATTGTTGAAATTCTGCGCAAATTTGACAAGCCGGTTGTCGTTGACGCGGAC
>CAYVDX010000492.1:0-3922 GCA_964450485.1 uncultured Calditrichaceae bacterium | reverse complement strand
ATGGTAATACACCCGGCATTGTGTTTTCCAAAATATTGATGCTACACAAATACAACCAAGCAAATGGAATATCAAATAAATTGAGTGTATAACAATCCTGGGGCGGTTTAGCGGACGGGTCGCGACTCCCCTATAAGTATTGGTATTATGTTGGTAGGGAGCGGTCGCGACTGTTCCGGGTCATGTTGCCCCAAATTGGTTATGCACTCAAATAAATTCAGATATAAATTAGCGATGTTGAATTGATCGCCTTCGATCCCGCGAAGCTCACGCTTTCCATGCCCGGAATAGATACACCCGATTCCGACAGCAAACGACTTGCTGAGGCGGTTAAAAGTGCAACAGGCGTCATCCTGGCAACCCCCGAATATCACGGAACCTTCAGCAGTGTTATGAAGCTCTTCATCGAGAATATCGGTTTTCCCGCCGCCTTGAACACCAAACCGGTCGCTTTGTTGGGCGTTGCGGCCGGACAAATCGGCGCCGTCAAATCGCTGGAACATCTCCGGGATGATTGTTCCCAACAAAACGGGGTAACGGTAAAAACGCTTCTCGGCGAAGAATCGTTGATCATTTTGGATGCGCAAGTTAAAATGGATGATGTGCTTGTCCAACCGGGCAGCCGTTTTCAGCGAAAGCTTTCCGCCGGAAACAGCCTGGCAGCCGTCACCGTGACCGGCGCGGGAAAGTGGTTAAATGCTGAGAATGACAGCGAAATTGCCATTTCAAAAAAAGATTTTACCCTTTTTAATGCCGCTGCCGACGCCGTTATTTCTGTTGAAAACAGTGGCAGCGGCGACTTACGCCTGGCAATGATCGAAGTTCCTCAACGGGTTGATTACCCGCTTTACGGTTGAATCGCGCTTATTTCGATCCTGTCGCCGCTGCTCAGATCGAGCTTTTCGGCCATATTTCCCTGGTTGATGGACACTTCAAAAACTCTGCCGCTGCCAAAAAGCCCCAATTGCCCGCCCGTCGCAACATCCCCGTACGCGTTGACAAATTTTACACGAAATTCCCGCTCCCCTACTTTGACGGCCAGCGAGTCGCCCAATCGCCAGCCCATTTTCTCAAACAAATTTTTGGGAATATTGGAAATGGTATTGCCGTAATCATCGATGGTGACGATGCGCCCCACGATTGTATTTCCCGTGATTTTGGCAGGCGCGCGGGTCAACCGGACATATTCGCGCATTTCGGGACCCATTTTCTCCATTGGAAATCCTCGCGAAAGATGAGCGGCGGCCGGGCCGAAGATATCCCGCCCGTGAAAGGTGGATGACATTTTTTCTTTTTGCATCACATCCGGATTGCTGATTTCGCGGATCTCCGCCAGTCCGAATTCCTCAATCACCCGTGTTAAAACGCCGTTATCCGGCGCGATGAAATATTTCTCATCCTCTGTTTTCACAATGATGGGTTTGCGAGCCGTGCCCACGCCGGGGTCAACCACAATCACAAAAATGGTTCCGCGCGGAAATTCCACCGCGGATTTTAACAATGTGTATGCCGCCGCTTCGATGTCAAATTTGGGAATGTTATTGGAAATATCGTCGATGCGCGCATCCGGATTCACGGCGTACATCGCGCCTTTGATGGCGCCGACGTAAAAATCTTTTTCGCCAAAATCCGTCATCAAAATGATGAGCGGCCGGGGCCTGGAATCGCACGCCGCCATCAGGAAATACAGTGCAAACAAAATCGCTCCTAAATATTTGTTTTTCATAAAATTCACGCAGAAGAGTTACGTCCGTGATTTTGTGTAAAAATATCATTGAAGCAGGAGCTTCTCTGAAAACGACATTCAAAGCAGGCGCTTTGAACGAGAACTAAGCGAGCGTAAAAAGAACGGCTATTAAACATCTGTTTTTTATAAAATTCACGAACCGTTATCTCCCCGGTTTGTCGGGCAGGTCATGCAGCGCGGCCCGCCGCCCCACTTGACGATATTCGGCATGCTCACTTCAATCACGGTCACGCCGTGCGCCTTCAACCGCCGGATGGTTTCCACATTTTCCTTTGCGGCAATCACTTTGTGGTCATCCAGGCATACCACGTTGCAGCCCAGGGTTATCTGTTCGTCAGGGTCCGCCTCGACGATGATATAGCCGTCGTCTAAAAGCAGTTCGATAAAATCCCCGGGCAGCCGGGTGATATCCGCCAAACATTTTTTCCGTCCAACCACCGTGAACAGCACATCGAGGTGCAGGTCGCTGTGTTTCACCGGGATGAATTCGTATTCCGGCAACAATTTTCGCAGCTTTGCGAGTCCGGCTTCGTTGCTGCGCTGTCCCAAGCCGACGACCAACTTTTTTTCGCCAATAAAAATAACGTCGCCGCCTTCCACAAACGCGGCATGGCCATTGCTCAATTCCGCAACACCATAGTTTGAAGCAACCTCGCGCATGCCGTCCAATTCGTATTCGCGCTGTTTTTGCCGCAAACGGCCGATCACAAATGTTTTGCCGATGCTCATGGCCGGATCGCGGGTAAAAATGGCGGATTTTCCCGCCGAGCCAATCGCGTTGGTGTGCACCACGCGCACGCCGTGATCCACCAAGGTTCCCACGAACAAATTATACTCATCCTTGAAGGCAATCGGATCAATGTTGTTGACATTTTTTTTCGCGACATCGTTGATGGCGTATTCCTCCCGAATTTGGGCGTTTTCCGGGGTGAAAGAAACAATCACTTCCCGCAATTGCCCGAATTCGGAATAAACGGTTACCGGCAAGCCGAGGCGATCTGCGGTCGGCGGAGCGTCTTTGCGATGAAAGATGATCAACTTGCGCGGGCCGGGCGGTTCGTCGATTTCTTCCGGCAGCAAAAGGGCAACACCGATATAACCGGATTGCATCACTTGCTGGATCAGCCGGTGGGAATTCAAACGAATGCGCTCTTCGTTCCAAACATAAACGCCCACCCGAAATGCGTCGTTTTTGAGCGCTTTTTCCACGGATTTCCGCGACGTCAAAATGGGAATTTTTCCTTCGAGCACCTCATTTGCTTTGCGCTTTGGGCGAAATGGCAAATATTCATTCACCAAATCCTTGCTCATCACCAACCGCGCGCCGCCTTCCTCGGTGAGTCCGTAACGGGTGGGATCGTATTCGATGATTCGGTAACCGCTTTTTAGCTGCGCGCGAATCGCCTCGGTATTTTCCACCCGAACCGTTGCGCGTATCAACTGTTTGCCCGCTTCACGCGCGACGACTTCCTGCGCTTTGTAGAGAATTTGCCCATAGCCGCGTCCCACGGTCCCGAAGCTAAAGGCCTCATTCATGCGCACTTCCTGCCGGGAAATGGATTGGAACAAGATCTGGCAGGCAGCTACCATTTCGCCGGATTTTGGATGACGATAAAACAGCACGTGCCCGCATTTCGGCAAAATGCGCAGTTCTTCCTCGGTCAATTGCTGCGCCCCGCTGTAATAGCGATCATCCAACGCTTTCACTTCGCTCAATTCGGCCGCTGTTTTTGCAAAATTGACCCGGAAAAACTGATCGTTATGTTTCACACGAACATACGGGCGTCCTTGCGCATCAACTGCGACTTTATTCGCACTCCCGTGAAATTGTCCCTTAGCCATCAACACCAAAACATATCCTTATATCTATATATTTTTATCTTGCATTCCATTTGTTCACATATTATTATCGAGGCGCTCATGTTAAAAACATTAGCGAAGATTGAGCAAAAAGTCAATATCTAATCCGGCGTCGTGCAAAATTTATCTGAAATGAGCAAGGAGAACGCTTACAATGATTTCAGTACCGAACACATTTTGATATATCACCCCTAACGGTGTTGATTCGGACGGATTGGCGGTGATTTGCGATAAATATTGCACCCCTGACGGACTTTTGGGTATCGAAATTTTCGAATAAACCGCGTAGCGGTGATATATTTATAGCCATATCGC
>CAYVDX010000491.1:0-3938 GCA_964450485.1 uncultured Calditrichaceae bacterium | reverse complement strand
GTTGCATTTTTAGGGGAATCATAAAAAAAATTCCCCCCGTTGTTCTTTTGAAAAACGGTTTTTGGCGAAAGTCTTGGTTCATGGAAAGAGCAAGCCCATTTCAGTGTAGTAGGTTTTTAGCGGCGATCCCGAATCATTGCAAAATTTGAAGAAGGAAACACTGCGCGATTATGAAAACGGTCTGCGTTCCTATTTTGACAGGAATTTTGTTGCGGCATTGGCATCTTTTAAAAAAGTGTTAGCCCGGACTCCCGCGGACAAAGCTGCGAAAATATATTTCGAACGCTGTACGCAATACATCGGGAAAGGCGTGACCGGCGACTGGCAGGGGATTGAAAAGATGTTGACGAAGTAGGATAAAAAAAAAGACCTCCAGGGTTTTGGAAACCCTGGAGGTCTTTAAATTAAAACGCGAACATCACCTGAAAAAGATTATTTCCATCAAAATATTGAGAATCGCGGAAGGCGTAATCGAAATTCAATTCGGTGCCGCCGACTTTGTAATGCAATCCAACGCCCAGGGTAAAACTGTAGAGCTGATCGTCCGCGCCGGTTCGCACGGCAAATAAATAACCGCCTCTCAAGGCAATCAAATCGTTGTAGCTATATTCAGCTCCGAGTTTGTCGTTATCGTCCCCGAAATTATTATTGATGAAATCACCGACGAGCATTAAATTGTTCTCTTCGTTGATGTTGTATTGATAACCCAGTCCCAATTCCACCGTGGTTGGCAATTGGCTGTTCGCGGTGGGGCGTTCCCGAAAATCATTTCGACCGGCGGAAAAGTCATCGACTTCGGCCAAAAAAGCAGAGCCGCCATATTGGATATTGGTTCCGATGTTTTTAACGGCCAATCCCAGGGATAACCCCTGGATTCCACCCAGGGCGTGATATTGAATTCCCATGTCAAAAGCCGCAGCCGAGGCGCTAGCCCGGGGCACGCTTTCGGAGATGAGCTTTCCGCTGACGCCCACTTGCACGGCGTCGGTCAGACGGCGGGAATACGTCACCGCGCCGGTCACATAAGTCGGCGAAAAAGTGCCGCCGGCTAAACCATCGATATCCTCATTCGTGGTGACGGGAAGATCGCCAAAATCAATGGCTTTCAGGCTGAATCCCAGCACGCCGAATTTACCGACCTTGAAACCAATCGCCGCATAGTTCACGTTTACGTCATTAAAAATCTGCATGGTGGAAAATACGCCATTAGCAGTACCGCCCATTTTTGAAAAGCCGGCCGGGTTCCAATAAATCGCGTCAATGCCGGAACTCAGGGCAATGTTTGCGCCGCCCAAAGCCAAATCGCGCGCGCCAACCGGAATAAGCACTTGCTCCCCGCCGGCCGTGCCGATCCGGGCGGGATCGCCGGCAAAAGCCGAGGATGTGCCCAAAAAGATCGCAAAGCTTGCGAGAGCGATAAGCCAGGTTATTTTTCTGTTTTTCATTTTTGACTCCTTTTTTATCAAACCATGATTGGGTTTTTCGCTTTACCGCGGAGATCGCAAAGAACTCGGAGGAAAAAGAAAATTTAAAAAAAATGATTTTTCGAAAGATTTATAATTTAAGATTTTTATTGATTTTCCTTGTTTCTCATCTTTCTCTGCGAACACAACGTCCTCCGCGGTTAAATCTTTTTTTGATTGATTTTAAAAGAATTCTAAAATCTCCGCGCCTTGTGCGATGAAAAATTTCAGCACTTTTTGCTGTCCAATATCCGGCATGTCGATATGCGCGATATACATGCCGCTGGCAACCGGCAGGTTCGCTTCGTTCCGCAAATTCCACTGCAGGAATTGATTGGAGGCGCCGCCTTCTTTATCTGCTTCGGTCAACTTGCGGACCTGCACGCCGGCTACGCTAAAGATTCGCACCGTCACTTTTTCCGGTAAGTGGCTGAATGTCACAAACCGGTCAAAACGCGAGGTTTCAGAAGCATTGAAGGCATAGTATGGATTTGGAAAAACGTTTATTTTTTCGATGTCGTCTCGTGTTATTTCCGCAGCCTGAACTGCCGGTGCGGTAACTTGAAAAACATCGCTGGCCTGGTTCGGTTTGGAGGAAATGATTCGGAAAACCGTTCCCGGTTCCGGCAACAGCGCATCGACGTTGGCCGGAAACGTCGGGTCATTTACATCGCCGCCATTCCAATTGACAAAAACCATCCGCGCCATGATTTCATTGTCATCCGCTGGCAATACTTTTCCGGCTGCCACAAAAGCATCGTAACCTGCAGTGCCGGGCGAGGTATCCGCGGGACGCGCCCAATAAATCCACGGTGTGTACGGATCGTTGTCTCCACCGGATATTGGATGATCGTTGGGATCTACCTGCACAACATTGGGATCCAGCGAAACGGCGCCAACATCCTGATTTGGCAATATTTCCGGAATCAGGCGATAATCATCGCTGGGGTCATCGGGTGTGTTGATGCCGATATTCCACAACTCAAACGGGATCGGGCGATTGACTTCATCCGTAAAATACCAGTTTCCGAAATTATTATCCGAATCGGTAAAACGGACCTCAAAATCAAATGGAATGATTTCCGGCCAATGCGCGCCGCCGCGGGTGGTGCGATTATTAAACTCATCCAATGTAACACGGCTTCCTCCGGTGTGAATCCCCCAGGTGCTGCCATTGGTTTGCTGCCGGCTGCCATCGGGACGGTCCGCGCCTTCCACCAATGGAAAGCCGCTGCTGTTAAAGGCAAACGCACCCATTTCGGGTGGGTCCAGCGGACCAGCGGCATTGGCAACAACCTGAAAGCTTTTGAATGTCAGCTCCGGCCCCGTGACGATAAATTCCAAACCGTCAACGATGGGCTTGTCAATGCCTGTCGCATCGACAGATGCGGCCTGGCGCTGGTTGCTGATGATCACCTGACCGCCCTTGCGAACATTCCAGCGGAGTTCCGAGGTGCTGTCGCTGGTGGCAAACTCTTCAAAGAAAATCTGGTAATCTTCGCCGGTCACTGCCGCGGGATCGACGACCGTCACCTGGACAATACCGTCGCTGGCGCCTTCCGGGTGAGCGACATCTAAAATGCTGCCTAACTCGCCGGTCATCCGGATACCCGGATTGGCAGATTGCGTGGTTACGACGATCACTTCCAACGCGCTTTCTAAGGATGCTTCCGGCACGTCGGTATCCACAATGCCATCGCCGTTTTCATCTTTGGCATTAAAGGCCGTCACGGCAAAATAATATTCATTTCCGGTAAAAAGCGGGGTTCCGTTGATAAAATCGCGGTCAATGGTAAAGTGCCGCTGAATGCCGCTATCCGTCCCTTTTTGGATCGGAACGGACACGATATCGCCAAATTCCGGGACGAATTGGTTGGCGTTGATCTGCCGGATATTATTGCTTTTGTCAAATGTGGCAATTTTCAGCGCCTGCGCTTTGGTGGCGTTTTCGGTGGGTAGTTGATAAATATTATACCCTTCAAAATTAAATCCCAACGCAGGGTCATCTGCTTCGGTTGTTGCAACGGCGTTTAAATTGGAACCCCATTCCAGGGCAATTTCATTTTCCAGCGGTGTTGCGACAACTTTTGGCGCCGCGGGCGGGCTGGGAATACCCTGGAAAAGTTTGTTAAAGACAAATTGTGCAAAATCGTCGTTTAACTTTAATTGGGCCACCGCATTGCGGTTGTTGCCGCCCTCTTGAGCGACAATGCCGCCGACAACCGCTACGGTGACCTCTTGAATGCCTGGTTCGCCAAAATCAGGCAAATTATTTCCGTTCAAATCTTCCCAAACCGGCATGTCAAACGGGCCGGAACTCAGGGTCATGCGACGGTCGCCGGGCGCGGGGTTGCTGCCGAAACCGTCAATATCGCCTAATGAACTCACCGGATTGCCGGCCAGCGGGAATTTCGTGGTTTGCCCGACCTGGTCGCCCTGCCCAATGATATAGGGGCTGGGATTTGCGGTATCCTG
>CAYVDX010000490.1:0-3948 GCA_964450485.1 uncultured Calditrichaceae bacterium | reverse complement strand
ATACGTGATTATGATGCCGCTGCCCAACGTGACCGGCGCGCTGCACATGGGGCACGCCATGGATAACGTGATGCAGGATCTGCTGATCCGCTGGCGCCGCATGATGGGCGACAACACCCTTTGGCAGCCCGGCACCGATCACGCCGGCATCGCCACGCAGGCGGTGGTGGAAAAGCGTTTGTTCGAGTTGGAGGGCAAAACCCGCCACGACATCGGGCGCGAGGAACTGATTGCCCGGATATGGGAGTGGAAGGATCAATACCAACAGCGCATCATCCGCCAGCAGCAAGCCATGGGCTGCTCCTGTGATTGGGATCGCCAGCGTTTTACCATGGATAAAGTCTGTGCGGCGGCAGTGCGGGAGTGGTTTTTCCGGCTTTTTCGCGACGGCCTGATTTTTCGCGGCTACCGGCTGGTGAATTGGGACTGTGTACTGCACACCTCGGTTTCGGATGATGAAATTGAACACAAAACCGTGGACGGGCATTTCTGGCATTTGCGTTATCCGATTATCGATCCGCGGCCGGGCGAGCCGGAGTATGTGATTGTGGCAACCACCCGCCCGGAAACCATGTTGGGCGATACAGCCGTGGCCTGTCATCCCGATCCGGCCGGCCAGTTGGACGCCCTGATCGCCAAAAACCGCGAGCGTCTGGCCGCCGCGTCCGCGAAAGATAAACCGGCCATTGAAGGGGAACTGGAACGGCTCGCAGCGCGGAAAAAATCGCATTTGCCGCAGTTGGAACAATTTACCGCCATGGCCGAGGCCGGGCGAAAAGTGCTGCTGCCATTACTAAATCGCGAAATTCCGTTAATTTTAGACGAATGGGCCAAGCCGGAATTAGGCGCAGGCTGCGTGAAAATCACCCCGGGTCACGATCCCAACGACTACGAAGTGTGGCGGCGGCACAAGGATGAAATCGAGATCATCAACATCCTCAATCCCGACGGCACGCTGAATCACAACGCCGGTGATTACCAGGGGATAGATCGCTTTGCGGCGCGCGATAAAGTTGTCGCTGATCTAAAAAAGCAGGGCTTGCTGCCCAAAGTGGAAGACCGGGAAGTGGAAATCGGGCATTCCGATCGCACCAAAACGCCCATCGAGCCGTATCTTTCCAAGCAGTGGTTTATCCGCATGGGCGATGTGCCGGGCGGCGTGGTTTTGGGTCGCGGCACGGAAAAAGAATTCATCGCGCCCGGTTTGGCGCAGGCGGCCATGGACGCGGTTGATCCCGAATACAAATCGCCGTCCGGGAGAAATCTCACCTTTCACCCGGAGCCGCTGCGCTATCGCAACACTTACTACAACTGGCTGGCCGAGAAGCGCGACTGGTGCATCAGCCGGCAGCTTTGGTGGGGACATCGCATTCCCATTTGGCACGGGCAATTCGCCCCGGAAAAATTAGGCGCGACGCTCGATGCCCTGGCAAAAATCAGCGGCGATGATCTGCACGTGTGGATCGCTGACGAGCACGATCATACTTACTCTCTAACAGACGCGCGGAAAAAATTGGGCGATTTCCCCAAAAATATGCCGCTGGAAGTCCAAGCCTGCCCGCGTTCGCTTGAAATTGAGCAAAAATACGCGGAGAAATTAGAAGCGCTCGGTCTGGCGGAAGACCCGGACGTGCTGGACACCTGGTTCAGCAGCGCGCTGTGGCCGCACAGCACCCTGGGCTGGCCCGATCCGGATAAGGCTCAGGTCGAACCCGGGCAAACCCCGCTGGCCAGCGTTGACGGGCGGCCGGATTCGCTGTCTTATTATTATCCCGGTTCCTGTTTGGTCACCGGGCGGGACATCATCACTCTGTGGGTGGCGCGCATGTTCATCGCCGGGCTTTACAACCTCGGCGACGTGCCCTTTACCGATTGTTTTATCCACGCCAACATCATGGACGGCAAGGGCGAGCGCATGAGCAAATCCAAGGGCAACGGCATTGACCCGGTGGACATTATCGAAATGTACGGCACGGACGCCATGCGATATGTGCTCTGCGATATGCAGACCGGCACCCAGGACATCCGCCTGCCCGTGCAAGCGATTTCCCCTTTCACCGGCAAAAAGGTGGAACTGGCCGAGGCAAAACACGGGCGCAGCATTTTTACCTACATCGACCCGGACGCCGGCGAGGAATTCGACGTGTTGGGAACCATGCCTGACATTCCCTCGGCAAAAATCATCAGCGATCGCTTCGAGATCGGCAAAAATTTCTGCAACAAACTTTGGAACGCGGCCCGCTTCGCCATGATGAATCTCAACCGCCAAAAATTTCGCCCGCTGGATGACAATGAGTTGGCCGTGGAGGACAAATGGATTCTTTCACGCCTCTCAAAAACCGCGGCAACGGTGCAAACGCAGTTGGAAAAATACAATCCTTCGGCGGCGATTAATGCGGCGCGGGATTTTTTCTGGGGCGAATTTTGCGATTGGTATCTGGAACTGATCAAGCCGCGCATGAGCCGGGAAAAAAGCGGTTTTGTCGCGCGGCAGGTGCTGGCGACCGTGCTCGATCAAACGCTGCGGCTGTATCATCCGTTCATGCCGTTTATCACCGAAGCGATTTGGGAAAATCTCAACGACCGCGCGCCGGAACGCGGCATCGATGCGGTGCTGCCCGTGACCGAAGTGCTGCAATTAGCCGCCTGGCCGGCCGTGAATCCGCAACGTCAAAACGATGCGCTGGAAGCGGAATTCGCGCTGATGCAGGAAGTGGTTCGGCGCATCCGCGATGTGCGCAATAAATACACCGTGCCGCATCAGACCAAGGTAAAAGCCATCGTCAAGGCAGCCGGAAAGGATTCGCCGGCCTTGCGGCACATGAGCGATCACATCCGCGAAATGTCCGGTTTATCCGAATTGCGGATCGATGCAAACGCCGGGAAACCGAAGCTTGCCGCCGTGGCCGTGCTTGGCGAAATGGAAATTTACGTCGATGGCGTGCTCGATCCTGAAAAGGAATTGCAGCGGTTGGAAAAGCAGAAAGAAAATTTGGAAAAGCGCATCAACGGGCTGGTCAAAAAGCTGGCGAATGAGAGCTTTGTCAGCAAGGCCCCGGCGGCCGTGGTGGCGCAAAGCAGGCAGCAGTTGAGCGATTTGCAGGCGCAGTTGGCGTTGGTGGCGGAGAATATTGAAGATTTGCAGTAATTTGATTTTACCAAATCGTATCAATTTGATTCCAACGATGCAGCTTGCGGTCTTTGGTAACCAGAGGAATATTATAAAATAGGCAAGTTGCCGCGATAATTCGGTCAGCAGGATCAGAATGCAAATCATCGAATAGCACAGATTCCGTTAAAATTGTCGGATTCATTTCCGCCAGCCGCAATTTGGGAAATTTCAAACCATTGCTAATCCAGCGACGCACATCTGTTTCCAACTCCAACCGTCCTTTTTTGACCAATAATGTTACTTCCCAGCATGAGAACGGACTGAGCAGCAACACATCTGCCTCCCGAATTGCTTTTTGGGCTGGTTTTGATAATTTTTCAGATTGTTCCGAAATCAAGTAAACCCAAACATGTGTGTCAATCACGATCATGGTAGCATTTCCCAATCTTCCAGCCCGACCGGTTCGGTGGGATCGTCATATTTTTTCACGGAACCAGCCATTTCCTTGCGAATCTCTTCCCAGGCAGATGCGTCGTCGCAGGGAATGACTTTAGCAACAATTTTTCCGTGTTTTGTGATAAAAAGCGGTTCACTGGTATCAGATAATTGTTTGATATACTCAGACAGTTTTGATTTAAAATCTTTAATTGCTACAGCGTTCATTTGACTTCTCCAATTAGATCATACAAATTTTGACTATTTTAAAGTAGTCAAAATTTGCTTAAAACGCAATCGATACATCAATGTTTTTGTTGTTTTTTGGCCATGCCATGGCGGCTTTATAACTGAGGTTACGCGGTCGCAAAATATTACGCCCCGACGGGGCTGAAAACGCT
>CAYVDX010000489.1:0-3949 GCA_964450485.1 uncultured Calditrichaceae bacterium | reverse complement strand
AGCCCTTTGTTACGGGATTACGATTGTATATACCCGTCGTTTCTTTCGCGGAATGCCAAAATATGTTGCTCCCACAGGGCAGCTTGGCTTTGCCGCGCTCATCATGCTGCCGCTTTGCTTGATTGTCGAAAAGCCGTATGCCCTCGCCCTGCCCTCCTGGCAGGCGGTCAGTTCGCTATTGGCTTTAGCGATATTTGGCACAAGCATCGCGTTTGTGTTATATTACCGAATTATGGAATTTACGCCGGCGTCATCCTTATCAATGGTTACATATTTAGTTCCGATATTCGGCGTTATTTTAGGCGTTATTGTATTAAATGAGCAATTGGGATGGAACGCATATATTGGCTGCGCATTAATCCTTTTAGGCGTCATGGTCGTAAACGGATTTATTCATATTGGAACGCTATTGCCAAAATTCCGTTGATAATTTTAAAATGAGAACGCAGGATGAAATTTACTGAAAGGAAAATCTATGTACCAAACCGGTTCATTACCCGATACTTACGCGAAATTTGACAATAAAAAATTACTCTACGTTTATGACGCCGCGCCACGGCGGGTCCGGGAAATTTTAGAAGGATTATCCGAAAAAGAGCTGAAGGAACGCCCCCGGCCCGGTAAATGGTCCATTTTTGAAACGGTCGTGCATCTGGCAGACGCGGAAATCGTCGGGGCGATGCGCATTCGGCAGACATTTACCCAATCGGATCGCCAATTTGGATTTTACGATCAGGAAGCCTGGGCGGAGAAGCGTAAATACCAGGAATTAAGCATGGCGGCATTTTATTATTACGTAAAATCGTTTGAAATGCTGCGTCTCACAACCTCGACGATATTCCACAACGCCACAAAAAGCGATTGGATAAAAACCGGTTTTCACCCGGAGTTAGGCGAAGTCAGCCTGCGGCAATTGCTGGAAGTGTATGCCGATCACGGCGAAAGACACATACAGCAAGTTCTGCAATGCCGCGAGTTAATTAAAAAACCGATCAGCTTTCCGATGCTGCTGGAAGAAAGATTATATTAGATAAACGATTTATACCAACTTCTCTCGCAGCGCTTTGGCAACGGCCTGGGCGTTGGAAGTTACCCGCAATTTTTTATAAATATTTTTGATGTGACAGTGGACAGTGCCGCGGCTGATATTCAGTTCAGCGGCAATCATTTTGTAACTTTTCCCGCGACAAAGCTGGGTTAAAATCTCGGTTTCCCGCCGGGTCAAATCGACTGATTTTGCATTTTTCCGGAAGGATTGAATGACCCGCCGGGCAATATAAGCGCTCATCGGCGCACCGCCATTATGCACTTCCTTGATTGCATTGAGCAGCCGGGTGGGCGGCGTGGTTTTCAACAAATAGCCGCCGGCCCCGGCGCATAGCGCATCAAATACCAGCCGATCCTCGGCATGAACGGTAAGCATCAAAATATCGACGGCCGGGAGCAACCGCCTGAAACGGCGAATCCCTTCCACGCCGGAAATTCCCGGTAATTCGATATCCAGCAATAAAACATCGGGCGAATGATCCGCAATTTGCGCGAATGCCGATTCACAATCGCGATATGCGCCGCTGCAAACAAAACCCGGCGTACCGCCGATGATCAACGCCAATCCTTCGCGGATATCCCGATCATCTTCAACAATTGAAACACAAATCATGGCGATTTCTCCATTGGCAGCCTTGCTGAAAAACGCACCGAAGCGCCCATATCCGGCAATGATTTTATCTGCAATTTTCCATGCAATAATTCCACACGTTTCTTCATGTTTTTTAATCCGTTACCTCTTGAAAAATTGTGCCAGGAAAACCCCTTCCCGTCATCGCGAACCTCGATGATCAGTTGCCCGTCCTTGCTGTTAAAACCCAGGGACACATTTTGACAATTCGCATGTTTTAAGCTGTTGGTTAATGCTTCCTTAAAGATCAAAATGAGGTGACGCCGCCAGTCCATCGAAAGCCTGGTTCCGTCTAATTGCTCACTCAGACCGTTTACCGAAAATTGAATGTCGGTATCCTGAAAAAGGTCATTGCCAAACTGAACGAGATGCAACGCCATGTCATAAAACGTATCTTTTTGGGGATCCAACGCCCAGATAAAATCGCGGGTATCCGTGCAAAGATGTTGAGATGCATCGATAATTTTGTCAATATAATTTGCCAGCGCATCCGGTTTTGTTTCATTTTCAATCCCGTTTCCGCCGATTCCGGCAAAACCGTTGCCATTTGAGGCTTGCTCCCTCAGCGTATCCAATCGCAGTTGGCGGCGAATTAATTCACTGTAAAGCGATATTTTGCTCAACTGGTGTCCCAATTGATCGTGATAATCCCGCGCGGTTTTTTCCCGGACGCGTTCTCGTTCCCGTCGCTTTTCCCCGGCAATCAACAGCGATTGTTTGAGTTTTTGCCGAACCCGAAAATGATGAATCAGCCAAAAAATGCCGCCAAAAAAAATCGCGCAAACAAAGTAAAACCAGGTAGTTTGCCAAAAAGGCGGACGGATGACAATTCGCAAGGCCGCGCCGGTTTCATTCCAAACCCCGTCATTATTCGAGCCTTTTACCCGAAAAATATAGTCTCCCGGCGGCAAGCTGGTAAAACTTGTTTTGGCGAGATTTCCGGAAAAATGCCACTGGTTTTCAAGCCCCTCCATCATGTAGGCGTATCGATTCTTTTCCGGAGCGGTAAAATCCAACGCCGTAAACTCAAACTCTAAAAAATTTTCATCATATCGCAGCGAAATGTTATCGGGATTGTTTTGAAATTCATACGGCTTTAACGGCTTGTCCATCACCGTGACGCTTGTGACGGCCACCGGCGGCACAAATGTGTTATCCGAAATCAATTCCGGCAAAAAATGATTCAACCCGTTGATCCCGCCAAAAAACATTTCCCCGTTTCGACGCTTAAAATAAACGCCGGGCGAAAACAGATTGCTTTGCAAGCCATCGGAAAGAACATAATTGCGAAATGTGTTTGCCAACGGATCAAATTTACTTAGCCCCTTTTGAGTACTGAGCCACAAATGACCGGCGCTGTCTTCCAGTATGCCGCAAATAACCGCGTTGGGCAAGCCGTCTTTTTCTGTAAATGAAACAAATTCGCCGGTTTCGGGATCGAAGCGATTCAGCCCGCTGGCAGTGCCGATCCACAACACCCGCCTGCCGCGATGCCGCGACGCATGAATGGCGTAAACATAGTTATTGCTGAGGCTGCGCGGGTCGCCGGGCTGGTGCCGGTAATTGATAAACCGATCATTTTCCGCATCGTAGCGGCTAAGCCCGCCATAGCTGCCGATCCAAATGGTTCCGTCACGCTCCTGGAATAGCGTCACCAGCCAGTTTTGCGGCAAACTGAATGCGTCATCGGGACGGGAAAAATACCGGGAAAATTTCCGCTTGCCGGGCGTGGAAAGCGGCGTTTTGCACAAGCCATACGACGTCGCAACCCAAACGGCCGGTATCGCGGAAAGCGTGTCGATCAAAATCGCGTTAATGTTATTATTGCTTAAACTTGCCGTATCACCGGGGATATATTGATAATTATCATCGTGAAATTTACCGCGCATTCGCATCATCCGGGTCAGCCCCCCGCCCTGCGTGCCGATCCAGTAATCCGGGCGTGGATTCCGGCGAAATTCACCGATCGCTGTAACAGCGTATTTGGTAATCGATTCCGGAGCGGCTGATTTTTCCTGAAAATTCTGAATAATCTCTATCGATTTGCGTTGATTTGAATTCACGGAAATGCCGGGCGGGCGCGTTTTGGAAAGCGATGCGATAGTTAGCTGCTGCAAACCGCCGGTTGTGCCGATCCAAATATCGCCCGCTGTATCTTCCAAAATCGTTTTCACGCCGCCATGATTTAACCCGCCGGAATGATTCGGATGATACGTGTAGCGATTGAATTTTTCCTTCCCCGGCACATAACGATCCAAACCGCCGTAGTAC
>CAYVDX010000488.1:0-3950 GCA_964450485.1 uncultured Calditrichaceae bacterium | reverse complement strand
ATAAACACCGTTTTGCGGCGCAATATTTGCCAGGTTTTCCCGCTTGGCGGCGGCCAGCGCATCTATTTTGGATAACCCATCTTTCAGAAAATACCGATAAAATGCCGGCATCAATTGCGACGTAAAATAATCGTCCACCTTCCAAAGCGTCATTAAAACGGAATGCGTACCGGCATTCAAAAACAAGCGCGGCAATCCCAACACGCCTTCCCCGGCAACCAGTTTTCCCCGCCCGGTTTCACAGGCGCTCAACGTTACCAAATCGCAATTCAACTTAAGGTTGGCAATTTCGTAACCCATCAACAGCCCGTCGTCCGTCGTGTCCGTTTCCGATATGGCAAACACCAGCCCGGAAAAGGCATCAAAAGTGGTGTTTACAAAACCATGCGAAGCAATGTGTAAAATATCGTATTGCGGCGCTTCGGCTAAAAAAACCGCTTTGGTGGCGTCATCCCGCCGGTAAATCCGTGTCGCCGGGTGCAGCGTTTTGATCGCCTCGGCTTCTTTTTCCGCATACGGCAACGGCAAAAAAAACCAGTTATCCGATTCCCGAAACCGGTTTTCCACACTGGCAAGCAAAAGGTCGTTATTAAACGGATTGGCAACGGCCAACACCTTTTTGCCCGGCGACGCCGCAGTTAAATTTCTGCGTAAAAATGTCGTGGAAGGGCTGTAGGCAAAGCTGTATCGCTGCTGTAAAAAATGCCCGGCATAGCCCGCGGGGTCATCGTCGGGATAGTAGCGCGGCTTTTGCGGCGATTGATCCAGCAGCATTCCAAACGGTAGATTGACAATGGCTAAATCCGGAATAATAATCAAGCGTTTGGGCAGCGGCAGCGTCGATTCCAGCGGTTGCAGCAATGCCCGGTATAAATGATAAGCAATCTCCGCGGCAAAAGGGGTTTTTTGAATGGAATCGATATCAACCTGGTGAAACGGGGTCATCAATTGCTGAACGGCGCTGTCCAGCGTTGCCCGGTTTGTCGGCAGCGGTATTGCCGCGGTGGTGTCGGGCGTCACCACCAGCGCAAAAGCGGTTTCGTCGGAGATGTGATACATCAGCAAAGCAGCGTTGTGAAAGCGAACTTTATCGTGAATGTCGGCAATTGTCGTCAAATCTTCAAAAAATGTTGGGCCACTTTTTCCGGAAACAGATTTTAGTTGAAGCTGTTTTTCAAACAACGAATAACGGGTTGCCTCGACTTTGGCGATTTGCGTTTCCCAAAATTCATTTTGCTGAAAAGACGTAGCAATCACTCTTAATTTGCGTTGCTGTTTTCGTAAACGAATACTGAGTTTTACAAAATCGCGGTAATTGGCGTCATCGCGAAAGTGCGGTTGATTCAAAATCGAATGCCGATTTTCCGCGCTTTTTAACGAACGTCCCAAACCAATTTCCTTGAAGTAAAACAAGCTGTCAAGATACGTTTTATCGGAAGTCAATTGATATTGTTGATAGTAACAATCGACCAACCTTGCATACGCATTGGCAACTTTTTCAAATTGATCAATGCGAAACTGTTCGGTTTTTAAGATTTGATTGATCGTCTCCGCTTTGAAAACCGCTTTTTGGTAATATTGAATCGCCGTTGGCAAATTATCGGATTTTGCATGGCAATCACCATAGTTTAAATTGATCTGATAGGCCAAATCCGCGTCATTGAATGTCGCGGAAAGACCGGCAGCTTCATCCAACTCTTCCAGCGCGTCGTCATGTGCGCCGGTCAAATTCTCCACTTTTGCAAGCGTTAAAAGCGTCCAGGCAATATAGGGTTGATAGGCGAATTCACGCGCATAATTTAAAGCGTTGTTAAGCTCTTTTTCAGCGAGTTTAAGCTTGCCTTGCAGTTGATAGATTTCCGCAATTTGGTGGCGCAAATATACATCATCCAATAAATAATTCGTTTTTCCGATAAAACTACGATAGATGTTTATTGCCGCATCATAACGGTTTTCCAAAACCATCAACGACGCCAAACGACCCAATGCGTTATCTGTTTGTTCAGAAAACGCATGCGCCTTGGCAAGGTCATGGGATTTCCGGTAAACTTTTTTGGCCAAAGCATATTGTTTTAACAAAAAATAGATGTCGCCGATATTTACAAAACATTCGCTTACCATTTTAAAATCCCCGGTCGTTTCGGCAACATCCCTGGCTGATTCAAATGCCGTTAACGCCTCATCGTATTTCGCCAAGTTATACAAAACTTCGCCATACCCCTGGTACCAGCGGTCTAAATGATCACTCAAATGCAGCCGTTTGGCTAAATCAATGGCCTTGTCATAACGATTGGCAGCCGCTTCAAAATCACTTTTTAGCTGAAGCGCATTTCCGGCATTTCCCAAATTTACCTCGCGTAAATCATAATTGCCGTATTCATTTGCCAGGGACTCCGCTTGGGAAAAGCAGTCGATGGCGTCATCATATCGATCCGCCATTAAATATGCTTTCCCGATATCCCCGAGAAACAAGGACTGTCGATGTACATTTTTTCTTTGGCGCGCGCGCTCCAATCCTTTCGACCAAATGGCAATTGCCGCCGGATAATCCGCTGAAAAATAACGGCAATAGCCATAGGTTTCACGAAAAACCGGGTTTTCCAACATTTCCGGTGAGGAGCGCGAAAAGGTTTCCGCCGCTTCTGCATACTTACCGGAATAAAAATGAATCATTGCGGTTGCGATTAATTTTTCGGCAGGCGATGTGAACCGGGAAAGGTATTCCGAGTAATTGATGAGGCGGTGTGGGTAGTTCGCATTAAAAGCCAAAATTCGACCCAGAATGGAAGCGGAAGGCGCCGCAATCTTCAGCCAATTCCGGTAACACCGGGCCATTTGTTCAAATTCATTTTTGCGTCGAAAAATCTCAGCCAATGCTTGCCAGGCTCTGCTCTTGTTTGCCGCATTTTGTAGAAGCGTTTTAAAAAAATTTACAGCGCCATCTAAATTTCCAAGCATCGCGTAGCGCTGAATAAGCAAGGTGTGGGCAAGACCATCAGCGGGGTTTTCCCGCAAATATTGTTGCAAAACGAGAATTTGAGTATCCAACGGCTGTGCCGCATTTTTTTTCATTCGCCGGTACAAATCATTTTGGCTGTTATCATCAGCAAAAACGAATGTAACGGTCAATTGCACGCACAAAATCAATACACAAGATATTGACTTAAAAGGGTTTGCAAAAAGGCCTTTCATCAAAAAATCTCGGTTTTTACCTGTTCTATTCTTCTGAAGGCGACGGAACCTGCGGGTTTTTCTTCGGCGGCGGAATGGATTCCGTCATTACATCTTGCGAACCATTACCGACTCATCCCGCATCCGGATGCGGGTCTTGCGGATCTTTCTTCGGCGGCGGCGGAACGTAATCCGGCATTACATCTTTCGAACCATTGCCGACTGATTCCCTATCCGGATGCGGATCTTGCGGATCTTTCTTCGGCGGCGGCGGAATCAGGGCTAACGCCACACTAATTGCCGTCGAAATTACCAAAGCTTCTTCCATTTTTATCTCTCCTTCTTTTTCACATTATCTCAATTCATACGGTTTTGCAAATACTCAACCTTTCCTGGGCGAATTGTTTTGAGAACGCAAATCCAATCGTCTCAAGATCTTTTGATAAAACAAAATGATATTGGTAATAATTGAAAAACTCAATGCAATAACAATTAGCGGGGCGGCCATTTCATGCATGTTTTTCTCCTTTTTGTGTATGATTTTAAAAAAAATTTATGAAAATTCGGATAAAATAAAATACATCCGGGATTAATAAATTCAAAATGATTGTTTGGTTTTTATTTGATTTTTTTTTCATTTTTGTTGCCGGTTGATTCATATTAGTGGAAAAATTGCTTAAAATGCGTTTAAAAAAAATCCAAAAAGACGCTTTTTGATATGTATTTATCTTGACAATGTTAAATTTCAAAGGATTTCGACAGGATCAACAGGATATACA
>CAYVDX010000487.1:0-3961 GCA_964450485.1 uncultured Calditrichaceae bacterium | reverse complement strand
GAAACTTCGCTCACATTTGCAGCCGCGACTTCTGCCGAAGGCAGTTTTTCGGATAACGACGCAGGCGGCGGTATTATAGGCGTAGAAATTAAAGCCATCACTGACATGACAATCCAACTCCCTAAATCAACCGGCGCAATACTCTCAAACGTTGGGGATATGTTTACCACTTCAGCAACACCTTCGGTGACTTTCAAGGTAGTTGCAATGGGCAGCGCGCCGTCAATATCCGTGGTGATCACCGATTTTGCGCGCAACCGCACCGTCTGGATTTACAGATTTTTCCCGTGATGAATGACTGAGAAGCGCGCAATCGCTCAATTCAAAATCCTCACATTCGTCGTGCTTTTGGTAATTTTGATATAACACTTTACCGGTGTGCTTTGATTTTCGCCGAGTTCCTTCCCGCAACCAATAATATAAAATGATCCATTCGTCGCCGATAACGGCCCGGTGCTGCCCGGCACAAACGCGCTGCCACTCGGTTCCGTCCTGGAAAGGCTGAAGCTGCCATTGGCGTTGCCGGTATCGCTGGGGCTTAATGCGAAGCCGTCATAGCTGTTTGACCCGCCCCCTAATTGCGTAGGTGTGCGATAATACCGCTGGGATTTCGCTGATAAATTCAGCAAATCGTTGATGATCGCATCGCGGTTGTTTTGCGTGGCTGTGCTCAAAAAAATCGTGGAAACCGGCACCAACGCCGCCCCAACAAGAATGACGACTAAAACCAATAATAAAAGCTGCTGTTGTCCCATTTCCCGCACCTGATGTTTCGTTTAATTTTGTTAGCGTCATTTTTTTCCAAAACTTGAATCAATTATCGGGCCTAACCCATAATATTTTTCATCCGAAGTTCATATTTTTGTTGGCGTAACCCCCTTTCTTTCATTATTTTGCAATTCGCAAAATTTTTCGGAGAAAATGATGTTAAGCCGGTTTAAAAAACGAACGGAAATCAAGGTGGATCGGCGGGATGATTTGCTTGCACGCGCGCTTGCGCGGTTTACCGGCAAACTGCCGCCAAACACATTTCCCGATGAAAGCCAGATTCGCAGCGGGGTCAATGAAATGGAAGGATTGTTTCAATCGGAGTTGTGCAGCGAATCATGGCTGAGTGAGATATTCAGCGAACCCCTCGACGAAACCCGACGCGCTTATTTCTCCCTGGAATTTTCCACCTGGATGAGCGAACATCCCCTGCAACTGCCCGCGCCAACTTTCACCGAGCAATTGAGCGCTTTTAAGCTGGCTGTTGCAACGATGCTGGGCACGCTGGGCGGCGCATTGCTGCTTTCCGGGGCTTTCCGTCTTTTTGCGGACGATCCTCAAACCGGTTTTACCCTGGGCAGTATTCTGGGTTCGGGCGGCATGGTGCTGGCAATGTGGTATGTTTCGGAAAACAAAAAAGTGCGGCGCTATTTGACGGCCGCGCTTGGCGTTGCTTCCGCCGCCGAAGCGGCAATATTATTCGGCAAAATGTCCGGCGTCGGCATGGTGTGGAGCGCCCTGTCCGCCAAATTCAAGACCAGCGGTTTTCTTAACGGGTTGAAGCGGATTTTCATTTATCTCGCCATCATTTTAGCGCTGCGGTTGAGCGTGCGAAAACCGGTTTTTAATCGCAGCGAATACGAAAAAAACCTGCAAATTTGCCTGTCGCTTTGGCTGGATCACGCCCTTACTTTTTTACAGCAGCTTACTCGCCAGCCGCAAAGGCAAGCACAATCCACAGCCAATGACCCGGCGCGGCTGCCGAAAAAAATCGGGGCGTATTTACTAAAACTGCACCAAAGCAGCCCGGCGAATTTGCCGGAATCCGCCGCGGAAATGCTCATCGCGGCCCGCGGCCTGGGGTTCGAGGGCTTGGACGGCGAACCGCTGTTTATTTCCGGAAAATCGAACGAATTGAAACCGTTTGCCTGGGAAAAATCACTCGAAAAAAAATTCATCACTTTGGGAATTATTGACGAAGGCGATACCGTTTTCGTGGAATCGCAACCGGTGATCCAAAATGGCCAGGTGATTGAAAAAGGCAGCGTGCGAAAATTGAGGAGACAACGGTGACAGAAAAAAACCGCCAGGTTCTGGGCGTTGATTTCGGAACGACAAACTCCTATTTTTGCAAATACTTAACGCATCCATCCGGGCAAAAAATCCGGCTGATCGACTTTGGCAATAACCAGCTTGGCGGGTTGCCTTCGACAATTTTGTATCGCAAGGGAAAATCAGCCGTGGTTGGCAAAACCGCGGAAATCGAATGGGGGGAAGCAACCCGCGCCGAGCGCAAAAAATACACCTTGCACACCCATTTTAAACCGGACATCACCCGCAGCGACGCCGCGCGAAACGACGCCGTGCTGTTTTTAAAAATCATCCGCGAGCAAATGGCCGCCCGGCGAATCGATTTTATTTCACCGGATTACGAAGTGATCGTTGGCGTTCCCGGCGAGGCCGACGATCTGTTCAAAAAAAACATGCTGGAAATCGCTCGCGACGCCGGGTACGGAAAAATTAAGCTGGTCGCGGAGCCGGTTGGCGCGTTACTTTACCATCTCTGGAACAAAGACCTCTCCCCGGCGGAAACCCAAAAAGGCGTTTTAGTGGTTGATTTTGGCGGCGGCACCTGTGATTTTGCCTACATGCAACAGTTGCGCGTGATCGACGCATGGGGCGATATGCTGCTGGGCGGACGGCTGTTCGACGACCTGTTTTTCCAGTGGTTTCTGGAGCAAAATCCCGGCGTATTGCAGCGGCTCGTGGATAACGGCGACGAATATTACGTGCATTGGCTGGAATGCCGACAGGTCAAGGAATTGTTTTCCGAAACCACATCGCTCGACCGCAATGAAACCGTGCGCAGCCGCATGGGCAGAATGCGCAGCTACGGCACGCTGTCCAACCTCAACTGGGCGGAGTTTGTCGAACGCGCCCAACAATATCGGCCCCACGACACGTTTGTCTGCTATCTGAAAGAGCGGCAATTGCTGAACGGACGGCTGCTTGACGCGCAACCCATCGATTTGATCGCCTGGTTTAAAGAAGCACTGATCGCGGGTTTGGATAAGTATCACATCCGCGGCAGCGATATTGAGCGGGTCATTTTGACCGGCGGCAGCAGCCTGTGGCCGTTTGTCAAAGACATTGTCTGCGAAACACTTCATCTAAATGAAAAACAATTGCTTACCAGCGAGAATCCCAAAGCCGCAATCAGCGAAGGACTGGTGGTTTTGCCGTCGTTGCAAAATCGCTATCAGGCGGTTTCCGCGCATTTGCAAAAAGCAACTCCGCGGTTTTTTAAAGATCACATCGAACCGGAAATAACCCGGCGGCTCTCCGTGATTGTCAACCGGATTCTCAAAGACGTGACCGTGCGTTTATTCGATGGAGAAATCGCCCCGATCATCTACGAATACCGCGAAACCGGCGGCCCGCTGGCGTCGCTGAAAGAGAAAATTCGCGCGGCAACTCTGAATTTTGTGCCGCAAATCGAAGACAGCATTCGCCAAAAACTTGCCGAACTGAACGCCGGACTTCCCGAAGCGTTGCACAAATTAATCCGCGAATGGTTCGAGGAAAACGGCATCACCTACTTTGGCGAACGCGTCGCAGCCAGCGATATTCACCGGCGTTACAGCACCACGGCCGGCGCGGCAACATCGTCGCAAATCACTGAGTTGCAAAACGAATTTATGGACGTCACCAGTGCGCTGGTCATCGCCATTTCCGCGACAGTGGTGGGATCGATTACCGGCGGGGCGCACACCGCGCTGCTGGCCGCCGGCCCGGCCGGCTGGATTATCGGAGCAGTGGGCACGGCCGCGGCAATGTGGATCGGCTGGGAAATCGGACGGGACAAAATCAATGAAATTGTGGAAAAACGCGACTTGCCCGCCGGCATGGTCAAGCTCATTCTGCGCGAAAGCAAAATCAAGGAAATCCTGCGCGACGGCCGGGAAAAACTCAA
>CAYVDX010000486.1:0-3965 GCA_964450485.1 uncultured Calditrichaceae bacterium | reverse complement strand
GCTAATGCCTTTCATGCATTATTTCTCATGGAATAATGTCTTTATCCAAAGCGTCAGTTATCTTCCGTTTACACTGGTTGCACTGGGGATGTTGTTGGGTGGTTTCGCTGTGCTGGGTATGCCGACGATGTTTTTCAGCTTTGGGTTTCATTTTTAGGCGTTGAAAATTCTACATTCAGTTGAATTTTCCGGTGGGTGACAGGTGCCTTTGGATGTTATGCCTTTGTCACGCTCAAGTTGACGGGTAATGTGATGGTAAATTCCGTGCCTTCGCCCACCACGCTGCTGACATCAATTTCACCCCGGTGCTTTTGGATGATGTTGCAGGCATTCGCCAAACCCATGCTCATGTGCATCCGGGAATCTTTACGGGTAAACTGCAAATCAAACAATTTACCCAATTTATGCGCGGGGATGCCGTTTCCGGTATCGGAAATACGCACATAAATAAATGGCCCGTCACTTGAAGTGACAATTTTAATTTCGCCGGCCCCTTGAATGGCCTCGGCCGCATTGACCAGCATTGCCATAAAAACCTGGTTGAGCTGCACCGGGTAACAATAAATCCGGGGAATATCGCCATAGTTTTGCGTGACCGTGATGCGATCGCCGAATTCGTTTTGCAGCACGATTAACACGCTGTCCAGCCCCTCGTTGATATTCGCTTTTTTGAATGCCGCGGCATCTAATCCGGCTAAATGTTTCAAGCTTTTTACAACCGCGTGAATGCGCCTTCCGGCAACAAGACCGCTCTGCTGATTGGCCTGAAAAAGCGCAATTGTTTTGTGATAATGGGGATGTTCGTGTATTTCTGCGATTGTATGACTGTTTTTCACAATTTCAATCATTTTTTTTAGCGAGCGAATCAACAGGTCAACGGTGCTTTGCATGACGCTTAACGGCGTGTTGATTTCGTGGGTAATACCGGCCACCAGTCGATCCAGCAGTTCCATCTTTTCCGTTTGAATTAACTGCAATTCAAATTGTTTAAACTCGCTTTCCCGCACGCTGTATAACTTGTATAAAATCAAAAAGATGACCACTGAAAAGCCTGATAAAAGCAGAAAAAGCCCGGATAAAAACGGGATCAGCCGTTTGTAAAGCATCTTTTGATACATGTGCCCGGGAAAATCAGACTCCAATGCACCCACAATTTTGTTTTCGTGATAAAGCGGCACAATCACGGAAATAAACGTCCCATTACGATCTTTGTAAAGACCGGAAACAATTTCTTTTCCCTGGTACACCTGGTGAATTCGATCACCGATTTCCTCCGGATAAGGATGACCGCGAAAGGGTTTCTCATTCGTCATTATGCTAAACACCGGTTTGCCATCCTTCAATTCCACGATATACACCATGCCTTCCCGGAGCCCAAAAAGTTCTTCTATATCCCGGAGCTGTTCGCGGATTTTTACAAAGAAAAAGGCATTTTCATGCGTAATGGATTGTAATCCCACGGTGTGGATGTGTTTGCTGCCGTAGCGGGCAATGGTCAGCAGGTTATTCTGAATCTCTTTTTCGAGATAATCCTCAATGTATTTCCATGAGAAAAGAAAAATGCCTGCCAGGGCAATCAATTCAATAAGAATTGTCGCCAGAATGAGCCGGCGTTTTTTTGAAATTGACGGCTGCCCCATCCTTTCGCCCGACAAAATGTGGGGAAATAATGTCATACCTGGTATCTATCGTTTTATTGCATCACCTGTTCTTAAATTATTTTACATGAAACATAACATTATTGACAAAATATTCATATATGGCTGCTTACAGTTTTTCTTTTAATGATAAATGGTGGGCGCCGATCAACCGGAGTGCTTTCTGTGGAAATTTTTACCCGGAATGGCGTGGTTTTCTATAATAACCGATGTTACGCGCTTATTGCTTGTAAGCCCTTAAAAGGGCTATAAAAGGTTTTTAGCATCTTTTCAGCCCCACGATAAATCGTGGGGCTAACACATTGTTTTATTTGGTTTTATTAGCCCCGCCATTTCCCAAAGGGAGCACTTTGTGCCAGGGTGGGGGCGTAATGAAATACCTGAAAACCTCAAGGGCTTTTCCCACGGGATCACTTCGTGAAGCCCTTTTGGGCCGTAGCCCGTAACATGAGATAATAATTTATTTGAGTGTAAAAAAATTTGGGCAACATTCCGGTAGGGAACGGTCACGACCATTTCCTACCGGAAGGCATTTTTTGTAGGGAGCGGTCGTGACCGTTCCACTGAAGCCATAAACAGCAAATAAGATCTTTTAATTTTTACCCCAGGATTGTTCTGGGCTCAATTTAATTTTACAAAAAGGCATAAATATAGAGCAGCGATGCTAAAAACAAGATGATTAGCCAGCTCACAGCCGGTAAAACCGTTCGGCTGCGCCCCAACCCGAATGTGTATGCGGCTTTCAGTAAATTGTTGCTGCCGGATGCCATTAGTATTGCACCGGCAACCTGGCCCGAACTCACCTGAAATTTTCCCGCAAGCAATGAAAGAATAAACGGATCGATATCACTGAAACCGACCAGGAAGGAAAGCGCCTGCAACCCGCTTGTGCCGTAACGCGCTAACACAAAATGTGTCATGGAAGCAAACAGAACAAATAATAAAGCAAAAACGAACGCCGCGCCAAGCTCAAGCGGGTGTTTGTTATGCGATTGTTCCCGGGCCTGCCGGCGTGAGGGCGCTGACCGATACAATACCAGGGATACAATGATGGAACCTGCCATGAATACAAGAAACGGGATGAGCAGTTTGGCCGCGATTATACCATAGCCGAGCACGGCAATTAAAATTAATAATCGGATATACATCATTGCCGTGGCCAGGATGATTGCCGGCGAAATTGCCCGCGGTTCAGCATGTTCTTTCGCACGCCTTGCGATAACAACTGTTGCCGCCGTGCTGGAATAAAGCCCGCCCAAAATGCCGGTCAGCAGCAAGCCGCGCGTTTTGAAAAAATATGTCTGCGCCAGGTAGCTGAGATAAGAAATGCCGGAAACCACAATAACTGCTAACCAGAGCTGGTAATACGTAATAGGAATTACCGGGGCAATTTGCCGGTCCGGGAGCAGGGGCAGCACAACGCCGGCCATAATCAGAAATTTTGAGAGCGTGGTTGCTTCTTCGCCGCGGAAGGCGTCTGAAAATTGCCGGATGCCCGGTTTTTCGCTGAGCAGCACCAGCAACAAGACAACCGACAACATCACGAACCAACTCGGCAGGTTTAGCACAGCCGGTCCGATAAGATAGGTCAACAACGCCACTAACGGGCCCAACAGTGAAAAATTTTCATCTTTTACCCGGCGCCAGTAGTAAATCCATAGAAATCCCGCCACCACAATCATTCCCAGGGAAAATAGCCGCCAGTTTTTGTCCAAAACGTAGAGCGTGAATCCCAAAATACCGACCAGGGTGACGGTTCGCGTGGTCCCGTAGCCAAGCCCGGTTTTGTTGATCCGCCGGTAGCTGTGCAGTTCCAACCCAATTAGAAAACTAAGCAATATCGTCGCGAGAAATTGTTGCAACAGTAATGGAATACTGCTCAAGTCAAGCATGTTTAGACTTTCGCCTTGCCGGTTATTTTATTCTTTTGTCTTTCGCGCATGGGCGCTTCAGGATAGCTATAGCGCAAACGGTGATAAACTTAACATTCGCAGTGGTTGGTATTCAGATTCCCGCATTCGCGGAGCCTGCCCCGGGACGCCGAGGAATGACCGCGGGCAGCGATTTCCGTCGCTCCCGCACATGCGGGAGTCGCCTGCTCGAAAAGTTATGATTATGCCATTCACGGTATAATGTACTAAAATGCGACGATCCGGGCAAATGGTTTGGTATTGATCCGCATCGGAAGTTTTGCTATATTTGTTTTGAATTTTGATTCCCGGTGTCCGCGAAACGGCATTGTTCCGCATCAAAAGGTCTTCCGCGAACCCAACAAGCCGCGAGCGCTTATGAAACCATTGAATTACG
>CAYVDX010000485.1:0-3969 GCA_964450485.1 uncultured Calditrichaceae bacterium | reverse complement strand
CCGTTTCTTCCAGCGACTGTTTCCAGAACTCGAACACTGGTCGTCCCGACGGCAATCACCTTTTTTCCCTTTTCGTGGGTTTGATTGACAATTTCCGCGGTTTCGGGAGAGATTTCATAGTATTCAGAGTGCATTTGGTGGCGGGATATGTCATCGACCTGCACAGGCTTGAAGGTTCCCATCCCCACATGCAGCGTTACAGGCGCAATATTCACATCTTTTTCTTTTAATTTTTTTAGCAGCGTTTCGGTGAAGTGTAATCCGGCGGTTGGCGCGGCAACAGCGCCGCGTTTTTCGGCATAGACTGTTTGGTATTGCTGTCGGTCAACCTCTTCGGGCTGCCTTTTTACATACGGCGGCAGCGGGGTTTTTCCGACGCGATCAAGCACTTCAAAAAAGTTACCATTACAATGAACTTCAACAATTCGCCCGCCGGAAACCGTGTTGTCGATGATATCACAACTTAGGTCATCACTAAAGACAATTTTATTCCCCAGCCGAACCTTGCGGGCCGGTTTTACCATGACTTCCCAAATACCATTTTCAAGATTGCGCAGTAGAAACACTTCCACTTTTGCGCCGGTTTTATCCTTTGTGCCTAACAAACGGGCAGGAAAAACCCGTGTGTTGTTTATAACCAGACAATCGCCCGGATTGATATACTCTAACACATCTTTAAAGACACGATCCTGAAGGTCGCCGCTCCTTCGGTCAAGAACCATCATTTGGCTATTTTCCCGTTCAGCTAACGGATACTGGGCAATGTGTTTACTGGGCAAATCATAGCGAAAGTCGGCTAACTTATACTTGATGTTGCTCTCATCTTCAAAAAAGCTCTGTTTGAAATCCATTTTTCCCCTGGCGCTTGTAATTTAGGTGTTCATAAGCTAACTTTGTTGCCACTCTCCCGCGCGGCGTTCGTTTAACAAACCCTTCTTGTATTAAAAACGGCTCATAAATTTCTTCAATGGTGTCGCTTTCTTCCCCGACGGCTACAGCAATGGTATTCAACCCGACCGGACCGCCATTGTATTTTTCAATTATCGTCCGAATAATCCGTTTATCCATGTCATCCAAGCCCAATTCGTCAACTTCCAGCATTTTCAATGCCTTGTCAGCAACTTCCCGTGTAATTTCGCCATTGGCTTTCACCTGGGCAAAATCCCGCGTTCGCCGCAGCAACCGGTTTGCAACACGCGGCGTTCCCCGCGAACGTCGGGCGATTTCCATGGCGCCATCATCATCAATTTCGACTTTGAGTAATCCCGCGGAACGTTTGATAATGTGATAAAGCGCCTCCGCATGATAATAATCCAACCGCAGCACAACGCCAAAGCGGGCGCGCATTGGCGCGGTGAGCAACCCCGCGCGAGTCGTAGCCCCGACCAGTGTAAATTTTGGCAGGTTGATTTGAATAGTGCGGGCATTGGCGCCCCGATCAATCATGATATCAAGCGTGTAATCCTCCATTGCGGAATAGAGATATTCCTCCACAACGTTGTTCAAGCGATGGATTTCGTCAATAAAAAGCACATCCTTTTCCAGCAGGTTGGTCAAAATACCGGCTAAATCCCCGGCTTTATCCAACACCGGTCCGGAGGTTGTTTTGATGTCAACTTCAAGCTCCCGCGCAACAATATTTGCCAGGGTTGTTTTTCCCAATCCCGGCGGCCCGTAGAGCAAAACATGATCCAGCGCTTCACCCCGCTGCCGGGCGGCTTCGATAAAAATTTTCAGATTTTCGACAACTTTTTCCTGACCGACAAACTCATCGAAACCCGAAGGACGCAGCGCGGCTTCAATTGCCTGATCATCCGCCCGTTGTTGCGGATCCAGCGCATCGCGGTCATGTTTGTTTTCTTCCGTCATCAACCTTGTCTTTCCTTATTCAAAAAAAAATTGCCCGGCCATCAAATCATCAAGCGCCCTGGGCATTGTTCGGCAACTGTTTTTTTTGCTACAATTCCTTCAAAGCGGAAACAACTAATTCTTCGAGCGACAAATTATCATCGCCGTGCTTCAAAATCTTTTCCACGGCCTGGCGGGCATTGTGTTGTTTGTATCCCAGTTCCATCAACGCCTGCATTGCTTCGTTTATTTTTTGATGCTGCCGCGGCGCACCCGGAATCAGGGCGGCAATTTTTTCAACTGCTGATTGTTTGTTAATTTTTTCTTTCAATTCCAGAATGACACGCTGCGCCGTTTTCTTTCCCACCCCGGGAATTCGGGTCAGCCGGGCTACATCTTCATGAATAATGGCGGCACGCAACTCATCCGCGGAACTCCCGGAAAGAATAGCGATCGCCAATTTGGGCCCCACCCCGGATATGGAAAGCAACAATTGGAACAGTTGCTTTTCAGCAACGGTCGCAAACCCATAAAGCTTTAAAGCATCTTCTCTGACATGTAAATAAGAATGAAGAAGCACCGGTTCCGCGCCATCCGCTCCCTCCAAATATTGAAAGGTGTTGAGAGAAATATGCAGTCCAACCCCCACCCCGTGGCAATCCAACACACAAAATGTGGGAGACTTTTCAATTATTTTACCTGAAATTCGTTCGATCATCCTTGTCTATTTGGCTGAGGTTTTCAAAGCGTGAAACTTGACGCGATGATAGTGGCACAAAGCAACCGCAAGTGCGTCGGCGGCATCTTGAGGGCGGGGTAATTCCGGAAGTTTTAACAGGTTTTTAACCATCGCTTGAACTTGTTGTTTTGCCGCGGCGCCAAATCCAACGGTGGACATTTTCACCTCGCGCGCGGTGTATTCAAACACTTCGATATTGGACTGTTGAGCGGCCAGCATCGCTACGCCTCGGGCATGTCCCATCACAATTGCCGTATTTACATTCTCATGGTAAAAAATATCTTCGATGGCACAGTGATCGGGTTGGTAAGTTTTTACAACTTCGTATATTCCTTCGTAAATTTTTCCTAATTTTTCCGCGATTTTCTTTTGTTTGCCGCGATTATAAATCCCGCCAAAATCCAAACACCGGGTTTTTTGGTTGACAACTTCAATCACACCATATCCGGTGACGCTTAATCCGGGATCGATTCCTAAAATAATCATTTTTTGCAACCATTCAGCCCAACCCGCAAGGGGTGCCTTTTGAGCAAAATACGCTAAAGATTCGAAAAAACAGTTGACATTTCGTGTTTCATCCTGGTTTGGCAGCTTGATTTTTTCAAGATTATTTCTATCAAAGCCAATAAAAAAGACTTTTCACCCTTTTGGTTTATTTCGTTTGTTCCGTGGGTGAATATTGATTCTTTTTTAGTCGCTGCTCAGGCTTTCAAGCACGTTTTCATCGATGTCAAAATTGGCATAAACATTCTGCACGTCGTCGTTGTCATGCAGGGCATCCATCAATTTGATCATTTGCTCGGCCTGCTTTCCTTCTAACGGCTGGCTATTCTGTGGAATAAACGTCGCTTCCGCGGAAACAATTTGAATTCCTTCCGTCTCCAGATTTGCGCGGACACTATCCAGGTTTTCAAAGTTTGTAAAAATTTCATAAAAGCATTTAGATTAATATCATTAAGCCCTAATCTACTTCTTTTCTTATTTTCCATATCAGTAAACAAAAGATAAGCTTTATATTTATCGGAAGAAACAGGACTATATAGTTCTACAGATAAAAAATTATTAGCTTCTTTAAATCTTCTAAATCTATCATAAGACCTAATCAATAAATTACTTTCTTCTCCAAGTATATTTTCTAACTTTTTAACAACTTCTTCTCGTGCATCTGGATTATAGCTTTCAGATAAAACATCAGCAATACTTTCATCTATAGAAAAATATTTAGACAAAGCCAATGGATTTTTATATTCCTCAAAAAGTAAATGTATAGCTACTTCATAAAAAGAAAACCAATTTTTAACAGGAATAAAACCTTTAAACTCTTCCCAATTCTCTTTATCAGATTTAAAAGCAGTTTCAGCATTACATTCAATTCCTTTAGT
>CAYVDX010000484.1:0-3971 GCA_964450485.1 uncultured Calditrichaceae bacterium | reverse complement strand
AACGTGCCGGAATACTGGATCGTGCTGCCGGCGTTGGAGTGCATCGAAGTATTTGTGATTTCCGGTAACAAATACGCGCTTTTTTCATCCAATGAGGGCGAAGGAACGGTGAAATCACAGGTGTTAAAAGGATTTGAAGTCAAATTAACCGATATTTTTCAAAAGTAACCATGAAAATTGCCATGCTTCTTTCCGGCGGTGTTGACAGCTCGGTTGCGCTGCGCTTGCTGCGCGACGCCGGGCATGACGTCACCGCTTTTTATTTGAAAATCTGGCTGCAGGAGGAATTTTCATTCTTAGGCGAATGCCCCTGGGAGGAAGATTTAGGGTACTGCCGGGCGGTCTGCGAGCAAGCCGATGTGCCGCTGGAAGTCGTGCCGATGCAGGAGGAATACTGGAATTCCATCATCAAATATACTATTGCCGAGATCAAAGCAGGGCGCACGCCCAACCCCGATATGTTTTGCAACAATTTGGTAAAATTCGGGCAATTTTTAGACAAAATTGATCCGTCGTTTGAGAAAGTGGCTTCCGGGCATTACGCCAATGCTCGCTTCGACGACGCAACCGGCAAATACGTGCTGGAACGCACGCCCGATCCCATCAAGGATCAAACCTATTTTCTGGCATATCTCAGCCAACAGCAGCTTTCCCGGGCGCTGTTTCCCATCGGCAAATTGACCAAGGCGCAGGTGCGCGATCTGGCGAAAAAATACGATTTGCCCACCCAAAGCCGCCGCGACAGCCAGGGATTGTGCTTCCTCGGTCAGATCAAATTTTCCGATTTCATCAAAGAACATTTGGGCGTGCGGAAAGGCGAGATCATCGAAATCGACAGCGGCGAAACGCTTGGCGAACACAACGGCTACTATTATTACACCATCGGCCAGCGGCAGGGGCTGGGGCTTTCCGGCGGGCCGTGGTACGTGGTGAAAAAAGATATTCCCAACAATCGCATTTATGTTTCCCGGCGCAATAATATGTGCGATAAGCTGCGCGATTCCTTCACCGCCGGCAATTTTAACTGGATTGCCGAATCGCCGCCGGACAAAACCGGTTTGCAGGTCAAAATTCGCCACGGCGAAAAAATTTACAACTGCCGGATTCGTTGGATTGATGAAAACACGGCGCATGTGCAGCTTGATCAGCCCGATCACGCCGGCATCGCCGCCGGGCAAATCGCGGTGTTTTACGACGGCATTCGCTGCCTGGGCGGCGGGGTCATTTTGGATTGAGTGCAATTCCCTTAAATCATAAAATTAATGGAGACGAGTAATGAAACGATTCCTGGTTTCGATTTTTCTGTTTTTCCTGGTTTTGCCGGTTTTTTCCCAAAAAAGCGCGTTCACAGTGGATGATTTGTACAACATCAAAAGCGTTGGCGGCCCGCAATTTTCACCGGACGGGCGGCAAATTGCCTTTACCGTCACGCAATACTTTTTGGCGGAAGGGAAAAGCAATACCGAGATTTACCTGATAAATGCCGACGGCGGCAACCTGCGTCAAATGACCAACAACCCGGCCGCTGATTTTCACCCGCGTTGGTCGAGCGATGGCAAATTTCTGCTGTTCGTTTCCACCCGAAACGATGGCGAGCAAGTTTGGAAACTGCCGGTCAATGGCGGCGAAGCGACCCAACTAACCCACATTTCCACTGGCGTGAATTCGCCGGTTTGGTCGCCGGGCAACGGCAAAATTTTCTTTTACACCCGGGTTTTCCCGGAATGCGGGGCGGATGACGCTTGCAACAAAGCTTTAAACGATGATTTGGAAAACGGCGTGATGCAAGCGCATTTGGCGGATCACCTGTTTTATCGCCACTGGACGTTTTGGAAAGACGGCTCCCGGCTGCATACCTTTGTTTACGATCCGGCGGCGGACAGCTACCATGATTTAACCCCGGGCGACATGGATTATCCCTCCTTCACGGCCGGCGGCGACGGCGGTTTTGACATTTCCCCCGATGGCAAAATGCTCTGCGTGGCCGCTAATCCCGATTCCAATGAATGGGAAACCACCAACAAAGATTTGTGGCTGATTCCCACCAACGGCGGCGACGCTCAAAACCTGACCGCGGAAAATCACGCGTACGACGCCAATCCGCAATTTTCACCGGACGGGCGTTACATCGCCTACATCATGCAAAAAGTCCCTGGCTACGAATCGGATTTGCTGCGGCTGGCCATTTACGACCGGCAAACCCGCCAAAAAACCGTGCTGACGGATGATTTCGATAATTGGGTGGACGATTTTCAATGGGGGCCGGATTCCCGAAGCATTTATTTTACGGCCGATGTGAAAGGACACCGGCCGCTTTTCAATGTCAATATTCGCACCAAAAAAATCCGGCAGGTTGCGGATTTGAAAACCATCGACAGCTTCGATATTTCACCCGACGGAAAAACCGTGGCCATTTCCCGGCGATCCGTGGGCGAACCGCGGGAAATTTGGCGCGTTTCGGTGAACGGAAAAAAGCTACGGCGATTGACTGAATTTAACAAAGAAATTGAAGAAACCGTGGATATTCGTCCCGCCGAAGAAATGTGGATCGCCTCGCCGACCGGCCAAAAAATTCACACATTTATCGTCAAGCCGCACGGTTTTGATCCGGCGAAAAAGTATCCGCTGATTCTGAACGTTCACGGCGGGCCGCAGTCACAATGGACGGACGGTTTTCGCGGCGATTGGCAGGTTTATCCCGGGGCGGGCTACATCGTTGCCTTTGCCAACCCGCACGGCTCCAGCGGTTACGGACAGGCATTTACCCACGAAATTTCCCGCGATTGGGGCGGCCAGGTGTACCGGGATGTGATGGCCGTGGCGGATTCCCTTTCCAAAATTTCCTGGGTGGATAAAGACCGCATGGGCGCGATGGGCTGGTCTTACGGCGGCTACATGATGATGTGGCTGGAAGGTCACACCACCCGTTTCAAAGCCATTGCCGCGATGATGGGATTGTATAATCTGACCTCGTTTTACGGCGCCACCGAGGAATTGTGGTTTCCGCAATATGATTTAAACGGCACGCCCTGGACCTCGGATTTGTATCAAAAATGGTCGCCGCATAAGTTTTCACAGAACTTTAAAACGCCCTGCCTGGTGATCACCGGCGAAAAAGATTTCCGGGTACCGTTTACGCAAAGCCTGAGCTTTTTTACGGCGTTGCAAAAACAGGGCGTGCCGTCGCGGCTGATCGTTTTCAAAAATGACGGTCATTGGCCGAGCTATGTCAAATCAATGCCGCTTTATTACAACGCGCACCTGGACTGGTTTCACAAATACCTCGGCGGCGCGCCCGCGCCTTACGACGTCAAAAAAATGGTGAGAAACCGGGCGTTTTCGAAATAAAAGACAACTTTTACCGCCGTCATAAAATTTTTTCAAAATGGCGTCTTTTCCGGGACGCCATTTTTTTTCGGCCCGTCAGTCACCAACGTTTGTGAATTCGAGGGTCGGATAATGCACACTCCTCAATCTGCTGTTTTTATTTGGATTAAATGAATTTTAATCAGCAGACAGCGTTCATGCAGGCCGCATTTTGCACAATCGTGCACGCCGTTCGCCAAAAAACTGTTGTTTGGAGAATCTTTGAATATTTTCGAGATTTTAACAACGTGTTTAAGTCATTAAATTACAGTATCTTGCCTGAAGCGACTCGCGCGAGCGGTAATGCTGGCATTATTTTCGCTTAATCAATAATTTGCTTGGCTCTACTGGGTTTCTTGTGAAGAAAAAGAATTACGAGTAAGGCTCTGCTGGGAAGTTGCCATTAATTGAACGTGTTTGTGTCATTCCCGCATGTATTTAGCGGGAATCTATCGCTCCGTCGCCTGGACTCCCGCTAAATACACGCGGGAGTGACACAGAGTACCACAAGAAACCCGGTAGAGCCATTTGCTTTATAATGAATAGAAAAAACGTGTTTGTGTAGCTCTAACAGCTTTAGAAGCGCATCCGCACTTTCGTACAGT
>CAYVDX010000483.1:0-3976 GCA_964450485.1 uncultured Calditrichaceae bacterium | reverse complement strand
CCGGCCCTGAAAAATAAATCATCACAAACACTCCGATCATTGCTAAACCTGTTACCAGACGCCATCGGTGATGGATGGGTTTTTCCCGATTCATCCCGGTTCTCCTCCTTATATTAATTTTTCACCAAACGGATATAATTGCTTGATTTGCGCGATCATCCCGGTAAATTCCCGGCGAATATTGGCGACGTCCCGCCTTGAATAAACGCGCTCAAAAATTTTTTGTGGTTTGAGAAAATAGAGCGTCACGCGAAACGCCGGCTGCCGCGGAAAAAGCCGCGCCATCAGCAGGGCGTAGGCTTTCATTTGCATCAAATATTTTGCGCCGGTTTCCTCAACTTTTTTCGCGGCGATATTATTGGTTTTGTAATCCACCACTTCCCAATGGCCGGCCGCGTTGCGAAAAATGCGATCCAGCGTGCCGGTGAAAAAGTCATCGCCTAAGCGCATGGTCAGGCTGATTTCCGTTTTTGAATCGCCGGCGGAAAAGACTTTTTTGGCAAAACCGCTATCAATGAACGGCCGGAGCAGCGCGGGAATTTCCCGCTGAAAATCCGCCTGCTCCCCGGGATCAAAAATCTCGTACTGAAAAAAAGCTGCTTCCAATTTCTCCAAAATTGCCGCATCGTTTTTCGGCAGTCCGTCTTCCAAAATTTTATGCACGATTTTTCCTTTTAGCAAGCTCAGGGAATCCGGCTCGGCGTAGCGGGTGAGAAATTCGTAATCGCTTTCAAAAAAACCGCGGTGATAGCGCAAAAAATAAGCGTTGGGATCTGATTGAAAGGTCAGCAGTTGCGTGGCGGAAAAGGTGACGCCTTTGGGTTGATCCGCCACGCGGCGGAGATGAACGGGCAAGGAAACCGGCATTATTTCGTTGCTTGCGGCGGCGTCCAGCGTGTTTTTTAATTGTTGCAACGCCGGGGAAATATCCTGCCGTGCGGCGGAGGGGAAATCCACCGGCACGATCTTCCGCACCACCCGAACAGACAGGTTTTCTACAGGCGCGATGGAAAACGCAGGCAAATTTTCACCCATCTCTCCTGCCTCGGCCAGCTTTAATTTGTCAAACGCCCAACTCAGACAATTTTGCCGATCCAACTCATTGCGCTTAAACGCGCCGACTAAAAACAGCCGGTCACGCGCGCGGGTGGCGGCCACATAAAACAGCCGTTTCAATTCCGCGATCTGCTTTTGCTGCTGACGAAAATCGATTTTCTGATACAAAAACGGGGTGCGCGCGTCGTAATTGTTTTGGGGATCGCGAATGTTGGCAGCCAGGCCGAGGTCGGCGTCGAAGCGCAATTTACGGCGTTCCCCACTCCCCGTTTGCTGAAGATAAGGACAAAAAACCACCGGGAATTCCAGCCCCTTGGCCTGGTGAACGGTCATAATTTTTATCGTGTTTTCATCTTCCAAAGCAATTTGCGCTTCGCCTTCGCGCGGGTCAAGCCGGATGGTTTCCCGCAGCGATTCGATAAAATCCGACAGCGCCATAAACCCGCCCTGCTCAAAATCGCGCACCTGCTCAACGAGCTTGTCGAGATTGGCCAGTAATTGCTCGCCATTCCAATTCGCGGCCAGCGTGGCGCGATAAAAACTGTCTTCCAAAATTTCGTTGAGCAGCCGGGAAAGCGAGAGACGGTCGCGGCGTTGCTGCCAGCGTTGCAACTGCTTGCGAAACAGTTGCAGCGGCGCGCGGTCGATTTCGGGGTATTGCTCAAAACGGTTGATATTGTTGAGTTTATCGCAATAATATTCGCCTTTTTCCATCGCTAAATAAAACAGCCCGGCGTCGGAAATACCGGCAAACGGAGAGCGCAGCAGCGCAACCAACGCCAGATCATCCGCGGGATTATCCAAAAATCGCAGCAAATGATACACGTCGAAAATCTCCTGCCGGCGATAAAATCCCACCCCGCCGATGGTTTTGAACGGAATGCCGTATTGCCGCAGTTTCGATTCCAACTCGATTAATTTGGTGCGCCGGGGAATCAAAATGGCAATGTCGCCCGGCAATATTTCCCGCAATTCCTCTTGCCCATCCACGCGGTGATAAATTTTCTCCCGAGAATGAATTTCCCCGTCGCGCGCGCCATCAACCCGGAAGGCCAACGGAATGCCCAGCAAATTGCAAATCCGCTGCGCCACATAATCTTCCTGCGAAAGGTCATCGGCCCTTAATTCCTCGTCATCTAAAATGGCCAGTTCGATCCGCCCGTCGCCGCCGGCGGCTCGCTGCGTGTCTAAATGTTCATAAGCCACATCGAATTCATTATCCGCGTCGCTGCCTAAAATTTGGGAAAAGAGAAAATTGATGAAACGATTGAGTGACGGCAAAAAGCGAAAACTGTCCTGCAAAACGACATTTCCGGGATAATCTTTAGCCGATTCAGCTTGCGCTGCAAACGTTGATTTTACGCGCTGAAACACCCGCACATCGGCGTTGCGAAAGCCGTAAATCGACTGCTTTGGATCGCCGACCACAAAAAATTTGTCCGTCTGCAAATCCCCGTCGTGAATGCCCATCAGGGAAATAATTTCCCATTGCAACTCGTTGGTGTCCTGAAATTCATCCACCATGATGCAGCGATAGCGATTGCGCAATTCATTGCGAACCTCACCATGTTCGCGCAGCATTTGCAGGGTCAGCAGTTGCAGATCGTCAAAATCCAGCAGCCCGCGCTCGTCCTTTTTTTCGCGATAGCGCGTTTCCGCCTGTTGATACAGCACCAGCGTCTTGCGCAGCGCCTGAAAATTCAGCCGGTCAATTCGCCCGGGCACGGCGCCGCCAAATTCCCGCGAAAATTGATGGAGCGGATGGAGCGCAGTGCTTAATTCCAGCAGCGCATCGCAGCTCTCGCCCAAATGCGCTTTTTTTCCCAGGCCGGTCAGCGTTTTGAACGGCGCGCCTTTATCGGTGACCAATCTTTGCGACAAATCAATCATTTGCTGCCAGAGCAGAACGCGTCCGGCGTTGGATTCGTGAGTGATGAGTATTTCGTCTAACAGCGCGAACACCTCTTGCCCTTTTTCCTTTAATTCAGCGCGGGCAACCGACGCGCTTAAAATTTCCCGTGCCAGCGGCAGTACCGCCGCTAACAGCGTCGCCGTATTCACGCGATTTTCCAATGCCTCGAAGAATTGCGTTTGCAATTTTTCAACCATTTGCTCATCGCTGAACGCTGTCAGGCGTTGCTGCAATTTTTCTGTTTCGTAGCGATTGGCGATCAGTGTGTCGAGCATTTGGCGCAGCAAATCCGGCGGAACCCGTCGCAGCAGTTCCAGCCATTCCTCCATTAAAAAATCGCTTTCCAACGTTCGCTGGTCCAATTGCTCAAAAATGTCATCGATGGATTCCCGCGTCAGCAGGCGTTGCTGCAATTCGTTGAGCACCGAAAAATCCGGGTCAACGCCGGAAGCCACGGCAAATTCCCGCAAAATCTTTGCGCAAAAAGCGTGAATGGTGGAAATCTGCGCGGCGTTCAGCCGCTCGCGCAATCCCAGCAGCCTGGCGCGTTCTTTGTCGCCGATGTTGCCGGCCATGCGTTCGCGGATCATCCGGGCCACCCGTTCCAGCATTTCGGCGGCGGCTTTTTCCGTAAAGGTAATGGCCAGCACCCGGCGCACATCCACGCCCTCGTCGAGCACGATTTTCAGGTAGCGTTCCACCAAAATGGTGGTTTTTCCAGAGCCGGCCCCGGCGGTTACCGAGACATTTTTATCCGTTGCCAGGGCTTGCTGCTGTTGCGGCGTCAGGCGGCGTGATTTGTTTGTGGACGCGGCGTTGTTCATATTTTGGGGAGATTTGCCCATGGGAAGGTGCTCTTAAAAGAGGGTGCGGTGCGTTGTTCAAGCTAAATCATTATGTGCTTTTTTATAATTCCGCTTCATCGATTGTTGCGGCCTTCATTAGATACCGCTGCAATCCGATCTTTAACGGTTTGTTGCCGTGGACAGGAACAGATAAGCGAGCCGT
>CAYVDX010000482.1:0-3980 GCA_964450485.1 uncultured Calditrichaceae bacterium | reverse complement strand
ATTTGATGGAGAACTAAGGGATGTTGAAACCGCACGAGAATAAACATTCCCGCGAGGAAGAAGCTTACCGCGAGTTTTTAAAAGCGGAGTCGCTTTATTTTTCCGGTGATTATCGGCGCGCGGTTGTCGAATATCAAAAAGTGGCTAATTTGGATTCTACATCAGATGTCAGCGCAAAGGCACAGTTTGCGGTGGGATGGGTTTACGAGAAAGATTTGGGGTTGATTGATTCGGCTTTCAGCGCTTACCAACGGGTGGTCGAGCGTTTTCCGAATGCTTTGTCTTATGTTACGGTCGCGCGTAAAAAAATTGAACCGCCGGCAGAAGAAAAAGCACCGCCGGATTCCGCGTTGTTAGCTGCAAATGCCGGCGCGGCGGATTCGACGCTTCAACAGGATGAGAATGGGAACCTGATTGATACCGAGGCCGGCATAGAAGCAGCTTTCCGAACCGGGGATTTATTGAAAGCAAAAATTCGCTGGCGAAATCGCAGGGAAGCGCGATAAGTTTATGAACAGATGTGACGCACTTTTTTTAACCACGGACTTACGTTCCGGTCTCCGCGGTAAAATGTAGTGCATAAAATCAGTTGTGGATTTTCTGTAACCAATCGGAGCAACCGGAATCTAAATATTGCAACGGATAAGAATGTGCATTTGAAAAGTTAATATTTTAGACAGGAGGAAATCCTTATGAGTAAACCCGTCGTGATTACGGATGGTAATTTTGAAGATGAAGTATTAAAATCAGATAAACCTGTATTGGTGGATTTTTGGGCGGAGTGGTGCGGGCCTTGTAAATTGGTGGCGCCGGTGCTCGAAGAGATCGCAGCAGATTATGCGGGGAAAGTTAAGATTGCCAAGTTAGATGTGGATCATTATCAGATGACCGCCGCGCGTTACGGCATTCGCAGTATCCCCACGCTAATGATTTTCAAAAACGGGGAAGTCGCGGATCAGTTGATCGGCGCGGTTCCCAAACCTATGATTACACAGAAATTAGATCAGGTTTTATAGCTTCTGTTCAACTTTAAACTTATGCCGCCTCCGGAGATTTTTTCGAAGGCGGTATTTTTTTGCCATGCTGAAAATAAAAAAAGTCACATTTGTCAAAAGCATCATGAATTGGCGGGACGGTCCGCGGCCAAAGCTACCGGAAGTGGCGTTTGTAGGCCGGTCGAACGTTGGGAAATCCTCTTTAATCAATACGTTGATAAACATGAAAAACCTGGCCAGAACCAGCAAGCGGCCCGGAAAAACGCGCACGCTCAATTTTTTTTCGGTGAATGAGATGTTTTATTTGGTTGACCTGCCCGGCTACGGTTTCGCCAAAACATCGAAAAAAGAGCAGCTTGCCTGGCAGGAAGCCATCGAAGGGTATTTGTTGGGCAGCGAGCATTTGCGTATTTTATATGTCCTGATTGATTGCAAAGTCGGGGTAAAAAACAACGATGTTCAATTGGTGGAATGGCTGCGTTTCAAAAGCGTGCCGTTCCAAATCATCGCAACAAAAATTGACCGGATATCAAAATCAGCCCGGGCGATGCAGGCCATAAAGATTGTAAAAATGCTGGAATTGGCTGATAAAAGTGATATCATATTTTTCTCAGCCAAAACTCGCGTTGGCAAAGGCGCGCTTTGGGGTGATATTTCCCGCCGGGTAAAATGAATAAGCAATCGGTAATTTGCCGGCTTTGTTTTGGCGCGTTGAGCATTCTTTTCCACAGGAAAAATCACCGCGATTAGCGGTAATTATCGCGTCGGTACTGCTTTCACAAACTGCACAGGCGATATTTTTGCTGAAAGTACTGTTTTCTCAAAGTGTAAAGGCAATGTTTTTGATATTTGAACTGCTTGCACAAAATGTACAAGCAGTATTTTCCCCGTTCAGATGGAGCGTGTCAAGAATCCGGGATTATGCTTCTATTTTTGAAATGAGTTCCACTAACAGTCAGATTGCGATTACATGGTGATCTAAAAAAACGGCGCGTAAAGACAACGCGCCGTTTGTGGATTGTATCACAGTGTAGGGCAATCTACCGCATCAGCATCATTTTGCGGGTTTGAGTGAAAGCATCGGCGTTCATGCGATAGAGATACACCCCGGAGCTGACCTGCTGCCCGGCGTCGCTGCGACCATCCCAGACGAATTCGTGCACTCCGGCGGGCAGGTTTCCACTCACCAGCGTGCGCATCTTACGTCCGGTAATGTCGAAAATTTCCAGCTTTACCGGATTAGCGTTGGGCAGGGCGATTTGGATGGTTGTCGTGGGGTTAAACGGATTGGGAAAATTCTGCGAAAGCGCGTATTCCGTCGGCACAGCGGCGTGCAGGGAAGGCTTTCCGGCTTGCGGCGCTTTAAAAAAAAGTCGTTTCGCGGTGGAATCCGGGTTGATCACAACGTCTTTAATGGCCACATCAGGGGTGAAGAGGGCATATTCCAAAAAACCGGTCATCACCTGCTCGCCGGGAATGACGGCTGTGGTGGGTATGACGTGCAGATCGCCGTCGTTATAAGCCAGCAGATCGCGCAGGCGCAGCGTATCCAGGGAATGGAAAATGTTGTTGGTTTCCCGGAACTGCAATTGATACAACACCATATTGCTGTCGATTTCCGCGGGAAGGTCGTGAAACTGGCAGGTGAGCTGGTAGGTCAACGCCTCCGGGGGTGTGGTTTGAAATCGGGCGGAACGCAGCGCCCAGTTCAGCGCAAAAGGTTCGCCGCTCAACGAAAGCTCCCGGATTTCCAGGGTCAGGTAAGTTTCCAGCGAATCGCCGGCCGGGGCGTAATAATCCAGCCGTTTGTAAACCGTCAGGGAATCCGGGGCAAGCGGGTCGCCGCCGCGTCCATTCAGCGAGGGAATTTCCTGGTAGTCAAAGGCGATTTCATGCGGGAGACCCGAACGGGTGTAAACCATGCCGGCGTCCTGAATATTTTGCCCGGAATGACCGTTCGCCAGCACATTGGGAAATTGCCCAAAACCCACAGCGCTTCCCCACCAGGAAATCTTTTGAAAACGGCGCTCGACGAGTTGGTTATTCCGAATGAGTATTTTCTTTTCAATTTGGCCGCCGTCTTCATAAAAGAGGGTGATGTTCGAGGTTGTGAGCGTTTGCGGTCCCCAAACCGAGATGCTGGGATTTTGCCCAAATTCGGTTGCGATTAAACTTGGCGGAGTGACAATTCCGTCAGTATCAGGCTCCGAATCGAGGAACTTGCGGAAACTCATAAACCCGATATAACGATGGAAACCGCCGATGGGTATGGCATCCGAGAAAATCTCCCAGGCTAAATAACCCACTCTTTTTTTACCCGGGGCGGGGTAAAGGCTAAGGCTGGGATTACGATGTGCATATTTGCTCATATCCTGGGTTAAATTGAAGGATTGGCTCCATGGTTCATCCGGGTGCCAGGCGCGGGCATGGATATGGCTGTTGTGTTCATAAGCCATAAAAATGCGAGGTTTAGTAGGGTTGGGATACCCGGCAATACTGGGGTTTTTACCGGGAAATGTATTTAACACCTGCCAGGGTAATGCAGAAGTTACATCCGTTACATTGCGATAAAATGACCTGATGATTGAGCCTTCAGCATCACTCCGGGTTTCCAGGGTTGTCATAATATAGTATTGTGTGGGCGAGGTATTATTGCGATACAAAGCGGCAATGCTTGGCTTTGGCGGGCTGCTCAAATTCGTAAAATATGTAACAGAATTTCCCGCTGTCCAACTTCCCGCGTTGATATCCTTGTAGTAGTATTGTATCTCATAATACCCCGGTAAATCGGCGTCACCCGCTGTGAAAACAACATGCAGCCGCCCGTTTTGGCAGGCAATCGCCGGGTATTGGAGAGGAGTAGCATCATCAAACCAACCTACCAGTTCCTCTTTTACCCAGGTTTTACCGTTGTCGCTTGAGGCGGTGTGCCAGATGCTGTTGTTATCCACATACGCCACGTGCAGCGCGCCGTTGTCGTCTTTG